>DATCES010000420.1:0-11412 GCA_036509935.1 Mucilaginibacter sp. | reverse complement strand
CATTAAATAAAAAATAAAATCCGGCCGCTAAGGGGATGCTTATCGAAGGCGGCAATACCAGGCGTTTTGCATCGCTTGGATAATCGTGATGAACGCCGTGGAATATAAAGTGGAGCCTTTGCGCCCAGGGTTTATCTTCGGGCATGTAATGAAATACAAACCTGTGCATTATGTATTCTGTAAATGTCCACACAAAAAGCCCTAATATAAATAACTCCAGAAAGGTGATTATCCCCATTCCGTTAACGATGTCTTTATAAATGCAAAAAATAATAACCGGGATAAAAATAAATAACGGAACGGTAAAATGGACCTTTGATAAACTTTCTAATAAGTCGCTTTTAAACATTCTCACAGATTCCTGTGAATTGGAGACATAATTTTTTTTCATAGCCGATAATTCCGGAAGAATCTTTTCAATTTTAAAAAAGATTTGGTAGATAAAAAATGATTTTCATCAATTGTTACGAAGATATGATATTTTTATTGTTCTTCCTTGCAAACATCTATCCGTTGCGCCCCTAAAATTGCTTTTTTAGCATCCATTAACCGTTTAAAAGCAGTGATGTTTGTTAATGCAGCCACTATAACAATTGGGATAGTGAAAATTGACATAGTTTCAAAAACGTGGAATTTTATACCTGGGACATACAGTTTATAATCACCGCCAATATACTTTGAAGTAACACCGCATAAAACTGCGGACAGACCAATGGTTACCACACGCTCCGGGCGTTGCATTAATCCACCCTTACATTCAATGCCCAATCCTTCGGCGCGCGCCCTTACGTAACTAACCATCATGGAACCTATTAAGGCAATAAAGGCAAATATCGAGCTTAAAAAATAATGATGGCCAACAAGGTAATAGCATATCCCCAAAAACATAATCAGCTCGCTATAGCGGTCGAGTACAGAATCATAAAGAGCACCAAATGTCGATTTCATATTCCCGAGCCTCGCTACCTGCCCGTCAAGCATGTCAAACAGGCCGGCAAACAAAATCAATGCCCCTGCCCAGCCTACATAACGGAAATCGCCCCGGTTGCCTTCTTCGGCGCCTAAAATAAATATTACCGCTACCCCAACGTTTAACACAAACCCGATAGAAGTAACAGCGTTAGGTGTAAGCCCAAGTTTTATAAAATTTTTTACAACAGGGTTAATAACCTTATAAATTCCCGACTGAAGATTTGCCCGTATGGATGTTTGCTGTACCATTTATTTTTAAAGCCGTTGTTTAGAAATTAAATTGAACCAAAGTACGTATCCCCCATTTAACAACATCAGGATTATTTAAATAAGTGAACCGCCTGACAAGGTCAATGCGTACAAATTTAAAAATGTTTTCAATACCAACGCTACCTTTTGCATAAGGGGTGTTTCCTAATGCGTATGTAATTGGCTGATTGTTTTCTGATGCCGGGAACTGGTACAACGACGGGTGCAGGGATGGGTTATTTTCGTTACTTACGCCGCCGTAAATCACTTTAAAGGACGCTACTTCCCGCAATTTTAACTTTTTTAATAATGGGATTTTATTAAAGAAAAACCCGTTGAAATGCTGATCGATAAACAGGCTTTCGTAATGGTCGCTTACAAACTCTAAAAAGTTCATTAAGTTATATGAATATAAGTTATAGGCATAAGTTTGGTTGGCATGGAATATATCAAGCAGTGGATACGGGACTTGCCCAAAAATACGGCCGGCATCAAAGGTTACATCCGCCCAGCCTAACTGCGATAAATAAAAACGTTTATCAATACGCCCATGCAATTTTTGATAACCATACTGGCCGCCGAATATATTTTTTAAACCGCCATCATAGTCCAATGTAAACACAGGATATTTGCTTGGCACGGCTGTCCGGTATATTTTGCCCTGGTAAAATTGTTCATTTGGGGCATAACGCAAACCTATGGTAAAATCGGTTGTTGTTAAACCTGATATGTTTTGCGCGATGTTATTGTTATTTATGTTTAAAAAATATAGTGTGCCCGCAGGCGACTGGGTCAACCGGTTTATACCGAAACTATATGAAAAATGGTTTTCATATTCATGCACATAATCAAGCCTGTAACTGTCATCATACAGGTATTTATTGTTGTCGCCGCGTTTAAATGAAAGTAAAAAGTTATCTTTCTCAACAAACTGTAAAGTTTCGCCTGGTATTTTTGTATCCTTCTGAACGCTTGCCCTGATGTAATTTTGAGGGAATTTATAAATAGATTTATCATTCAGCGAATACGTTGCGCTCAAAAAATACTTCCATCGTTCATCCTTGAAGCCATGAGCAGCATAGGTCTCAAAATAGTAGCGTTTGCTTAAATTTGGTGTCGTCCTGCCGCCAAGCCTGAGTTTAAAACCTTCAATAGGGTTAAAACTGTAAAATGTATTTGCAGGGCCTACTTCAAACCAGTTAAAATCCTTGTAACCGGCCAGTAACAGTGTGGCAATATCCAATGTGCGCCTGAAGGATGGCATATTCCTGAGGCTGTCAGTATTTTTATAAACTTTTGATTCGGCAGCGCTGAGGGTATCCAGGCGGTTCTCCTCCCAAAACTTGCCGCTTCTGTTTTTAGCGTCATCCGGTACCGCGTTTTCCTGGTGCTGATAGGTAGTGTCCGCTTCTGGTTTATTAACGATATAATTTTTATAAACTATAGTCCTTATACCAAAAAGCGCGCCTTTTTTATTCCTGGTAAGGCCAAAATCAGCAATAGTGGTACTTTTACTCAAATGATAACGCCCGTCAGGATTTTGTTCAAACTCCTGGTTAACACCCATCGTGTTCACAAAATTCAGGTTAATATTTTTATTGATCGTTAGGTCGGCCCTTTGTACGGCATAATTACCATCCAGCGTGATGTATATTGTGCCTTCAAATAAAACGTCTGTAGTATTCCGTGGTGTAAAGCTTAACTCAACCAGTTTTTGATTGTTTATAGTTACCGTGTCAGTGATAAAAAACTTATAAAATGTGGGCGCCGAATTGGCTATCGGGCTTAAAAAATTGCTTGTCATAAGGAAGATAACATTTGAATAGATATCAACCTTGTAATACATGTGTTTGAAATACAGGCCCAGGCCCTCGTTATCTATCGACCCGCCAAAATTTACTGTTTTTTGACCCAGGGTTATAGTTTTTTCCTTTTCAGGATATTTACGGTAGTGATATTGTGAAAGCTTTTCATCCAGGAAAATCGGCAATAATGATTTGCCGGGAATAGTAGTACTGTCGCGGTTATCCAGCACGAATTTATATTTGCGGAAGAATTTTTTATCGGATAGGTTGTCTGAAACGTTGCTTAATGAAAATTGCATTTTGTCATACTCTTTATATTCTACAAATGCATAGCTTTCCGGACGGTTTTTTTCTTTATTTTCAATAACCTTGCGGATCAACTCAACCGCCGGATTATCCTTGTTGTGATATTTTGGCTTTTCGCCTGAATGGATAACAACTTCATTCAATTGTGTTGCGATAGGAATTAATTTTATATTTAACACCTGTTTTGTACCCGGATTAACAGCTAATAATACATCTTTATACCCTACTAATGATATTTTTAGCTGTTTGTATGGTTTTTCGGTACCGATAGTGTATTTACCCTCTCCATCAGTGGTAACACCAACATTAGTTCCTGTAAATGAAATAGTTACAATTGATAAGGGTTTATTATTGCCTGCATCGGTTACTTTACCGCTAACTACTGTAATTTGTGCAAATAATATCGTATTGTATAATAAAATGAACGCTAAAAAAAATAGCCTGCTATAAAAATATTTAAGATTCATTCAACACATGCAATTATGCGGGTACTGTATTATTAAGCGCCAAAGATAAAAAAAATGCCTTTAGACTATTGTGGTTAAAAAGTCAAATATCCCGTTACCAAGCGGGTGTTTAAAGTAAGACTCGTTTAAAATATGGCAAATTTGAATACCGGCAGGTGAGGCTTCCTTTGTCCGAAGGACTTCTATGAAGGAGAGGATGGGTGGGAGCTTCGCAGTTTAGGTGGGGCAAACAGGGGTTTGTGGTTAAAATATTTATAAAACATGACTGTAAATTTGCCATAGGATACTGCAAACCTGTTATTGTGATAAAAAAACAAAATGAAATATTTGTTCGGTAATTTTTTGTTTATACATTAGTCGGCTTAACCAATTTTGTAAATTTATTTAACCTTTTAATATTATAGCATGTCTGCAAATACTTATGATGCGATTGTCATTGGTTCAGGAATTTCGGGCGGATGGGCTGCCAAGGAATTAACCGAAAAAGGCTTGAAAACCATCATGCTGGAACGCGGCCGGAACATTGAGCACATTAAAGATTATGTAAACGCCAATAAGGCCCCGTGGGAATTCCCGCACAGGGGGGGGCGTACACAACAAATGATAAAGGATTACCCCGTGCTGAAGCGCGATTACCCATTAAGTGAAACCAACCTTGATTATTGGGTTAATGAAAAAGAAAGCCCATACATAGAGGTCAAACGTTTTGACTGGTTCAGGGGCTACCACGTTGGCGGGCGCTCTTTAATGTGGGGCAGGCAGTCATACCGCTGGGCCGATTTTAATTTTGAAGAAAATGCCAAAGATGGCATAGCCGTTGATTGGCCTATTCGTTATAAAGATATTGAGTACTGGTACGGGTATGCTGAAAAGTTTGCGGGTATATCGGGCAATAAAGATGGGCTTGCCGTACTTCCGGATGGTGAGTTCATGCCGGCAATGGAAATGAATTGTGTTGAAAAGGATGTTGCCGCCCGCTTTAAGGAGCATTATAAAGAAGCACGGTCTTTCATTATAGGCCGCACTGCGAATATTACGCTTCCGCATTATGCCCGTACAAATTGCCAGTACCGCAATAAATGTGCGTTGGGCTGTCCGTTCGGGGCGTATTTCAGCACACAATCCTCTACGTTGCCGGCAGCTGTAGCTACAGGTAATTTAACGCTCCGGCCCTGGTCCATCGTAACAAAGATTTTGTATGATAAGGATACCAAAAAGGCAACAGGCGTTGAGGTATTGGATGCGGAAACCAACCAGACCTATGAATATTTTGCGAAGATCATTTTCTTGAACGCCTCAACTATAAACAGCGCATGGGTATTGATGAATTCGGCGACTGATATATGGCCTGATGGGCTTGGCAGCAGCAGCGGCGAACTGGGCCACAACCTGATGGACCACCACTTGGGCGTTGGCGGGAGCGGCACCATTGAAGGTTTTGAAGATAAATATTATTTCGGGCGAAGGGCAAATGGTATCTATGTACCGCGTTTCAGAAATCTTAACGGCGAAAAACGCGATTATATCCGCGGTTTTGGTTACCAGGGCGGTGGCAGCCGCGAAGGATGGGGCAGGGATATTCCTGAAATGAATATCGGGGGCGCATTTAAAGATGCCCTTACAGAACCCGGCACGTGGGGCATTAACTTTGGCGGCTTTGGGGAAACATTGCCGTATCATGAAAACAAAGTAACGCTTGATAAAACCAAAAAAGACAAGTGGGGCCTGCCTGTTTTGGCGATTGACGCCGAAATTAAAGACAACGAAAAGAAAATGCGGGTAGATATGGAGAATGATGCAAAGGAAATGCTGGAAGCTGTGGGTGCAAAAGATATAAAAACATATAGTGGCAATCCATTTTTGGGCCGTGGTATCCATGAAATGGGTACCGCGCGTATGGGCAAAGACCCAAAAACGTCTGTATTGAACGAATGGAACCAGGTATGGGATGCTAAAAACGTTTTTGTAACTGATGGCGCCTGTATGACGTCAGCGGCATGCCAGAACCCCTCGCTTACTTACATGGCCCTCACCGCCCGCGCTGCTGACTTCGCAGTTGAAGCGTTGAAAAAGAATAATATTTAACCGGTTTTTTATGATAAACTAATGAATAAAGAAGAAAAGCCTGCAATAAACCCAAATCCCAACAGGCGGGAGTTTTTAAAAACAAGCGCTGTAGCCGCAGCGGGCATTATGATTGTGCCGCGGTTTGTGCTGGGGGGCAAAGGTTATATCGCGCCTAGCGACCGCCTGCTGCTGGCAAGTGTAGGCGCAGGCGGAAAAGGCGAAGACGATATTAATTATTTTAGCAAAACAGGCAAAGCGGAGCAGGCTTTTTTATGTGACGTTGACGATGCCAATGCCGCAAACTCCGTAAAAAAATTCCCTAAAGCGAAATACTATAAAGACTGGCGCGAATTATTTGATAAAGAATCGAAAAATTTTGATGCAGTATCGGTTTCAACGCCCGATCATACACACGCTATCGTAGCCTATCATGCCATGCAATTGGGTAAGCACGTTTATGTGCAAAAGCCATTAACGCATGATATTGCCGAAGCCCGTTTGTTAACAGCGGCAGCCAAACAATATAAAGTGGTAACACAAATGGGTAACCAGGGGGCTTCAAATGATGGTACCCGGATAATGGCCGAATGGTATAACAATGGCCTTATTGGCGATGTGCATACCGTTTATTGCTGGACAAACCGCCCGGTATGGCCCCAGGGTATTCCCTGGCCATCAGTAAAGAAAGATGTTCCTCCAACATTGGATTGGAACCTTTGGCTTGGCACCGCACCTTATAAAGATTTTGTAGATAATTTAGTGCCTTTTAACTGGCGGGGCTGGTGGGATTATGGTACCGGAGCCCTCGGCGATATGGGCTGCCATCTTGTCGAAGCGCCGTTCCGCACACTCGGGCTGCAATATGCTAAAGATGTGCAGGCAAGCGTGGGTACCGTTTATGTAGGCGAGTTTAGACAAGGGCATTTCCCTGACAGCTGCCCGCCATCGAGCCATATCACGCTTACATTCCCAAAAACAAAAAAAACAAAAGGCGATATTACACTGCACTGGATGGATGGCGGGATACAGCCTGAAAGGCCGGACGAATTAGGCCCGAACGAACGTTTTGGCGATGATGGCAATGGCACCTTGTTTATAGGTACTAAAGGCAAAATGATGGCCAGTACATACGGGCTTAATCCGCAATTATTGCCAACTTCGCGCACAGCCGGGGTTCATGTTCCGCAAACTATGGCACGCGTTCCCGGCCAGTCAGACGGCCATTACGGGCAATGGATAGAAGGTTGTTTAGCCGGATACGGCAATACCCAGCTAAGTTCATCCTTTGATGTAGCCGGCCCGCTTACCGAAGCTTTGTTAATGGCAAACCTTGCCGTAAGGGGGCATGACCTGAACGGCGGACATATAAAAATGCTGTGGGATAACGAAAATATGAAGATAACCAACTTTGATGCCGTTAACCAATATGTTAAACGTACCTACAGGGAAGGCTGGACCATATAATTTTTAAGTGTGAATTAGCGAATTAGTGAATTTTTAATCCGATATTCAATCCATAATTCAGTAATTCAATAACTCAGTAATTCAATAAATCAATAATTAAAATGAATAGAAGAGATGCCATAAGCCGGGTAGCCCTGATAATGGGCGGCGCAGTAATAGGCGCCGAATTTTTCATCGCGGGATGCAAATCAACCGCTACCCAGGTTGGTGACCTGTTTGATGCAAGTCATGTTGCCTTTTTAAACGAAGTTGCCGACACCATTCTCCCAACAACAAGTTCGCCGGGTGCAAAAGCGGCAAATGTAGGCGGGTTTATGGCTGTAATGATACGTGATTGTTATACGCCTGCCGATCAGAAAATATTTTTAGGGGGCTTAAAAAAATTGGATGATGCCAGCCAGACGCAATTCAGCAATAAGTTTTTGGACTTGTCACCTAAACAGCGCACCGACTTATTGGTCGCGCTTGATAAAGAGCAAGAAAACTATACCACTCAAAGGAATCAACAAATTGAGGGTGACAGGTTGAAGCATGCTGCCGATGCCAAATATAAAATGCCGGTGTTGCCGAACCATTATTTCAGGATGATGAAGGAATTAACCCTGCTTGGTTATTTTACTTCCGAAATTGGTGCAACTAAAGCTTTGCGTTATATTGCAGTCCCGGGGCATTATGATGGGTCCCTACCCTATAAAAAAGGCGATAAAGCCTGGGCAACCTCATAATTAGTGAATTAGTGAATTTTAATGCGATATTCACTTATAAAACAGGCATCAATCACTAATTCACTCAATCACTAATTCATTAAATCACTAAATCACTAAATCAAAATTAAAACATGGCTCATAGAAAACTCCGTATGGGAATGATCGGCGGGGGTAAGGACGCGTTTATAGGCGCTATTCACAGGATTGCCGCCAATATGGACGGGCAGATAGAATTAGTTTGCGGGGCGCTAAGTGTAAATCAGGAAATAGCCCTTGAAAGCGGCCGCTTGCTTTTTTTACCCGAAGACCGGATATATACCAACTTTGAGGATATGATCAGGGCCGAAAGCGAGCAGCCGGCTGATAAGCGAATGGATTTTGTAACTATAGTTACCCCTAATTTCGCGCATTTTGCCCCGGCAATGCTGGCCCTTGAAAATGGATTTAACGTGGTGATTGAAAAACCCATAACCTTTACTTTAAATGAAGCGCGGCAGCTAAAGAAAAAGCTGGATGAAACAGGCCTGATGTTATTGCTTACCCATACTTATTCGGGGTACCCGATGGTAAAAGAGGCCAGGCAACTGGTTAAAAAGGGAGCTATTGGCAAGGTCAGGAAAATTTACGTTGAATATTTACAAGGTTGGTTGAGTAAACTATCTGAACGGGAAGGCAACGCACAGGCAGCCTGGCGTACAGATCCAAAAAAATCCGGAAAAAGCGGCTGCATGGGCGATATCGGTACCCATGCCGCACACCTGGCGGAATATATCTCGGGATTGAAAATAACACAATTAAGCGCCTCGTTAAATATTGTGGTCGATGGCAGGATGCTGGACGATGACGGGGCAATTTTATTGCGTTTTGAAGATAAGGCGACCGGAGTGCTTACAGCCTCGCAGGTTGCTGCAGGGGAAGAAAATGCGCTGAAAATACGTGTTTATGGCGAAAACGGCAGCCTTGAATGGGAACAGCACGAACCGAATACCCTCACCGTGAAATGGCTGGACAAACCGGCGCAAACATTAAGGGCCGGCAACAATTACGGCGACCGGGAATCAACCTACGCTACCCATAATTGCCGCACCCCGGGCGGTCATCCGGAGGGGTACCTGGAAGCCTTTGGCAACCTGTACCGCAATTTTGCATTAACATTAAGCGCGAAAATAAATAATGAAGAACCTAAAGCCGAATGGCTTGATTTCCCCGGCATTGACGATGGGATCAGGGGGATGGCATTTATTGAAAATGTGGTAAATTCAAACCACAGCAATGAAAAGTGGACGGATTATGTTATTTAATGTGCGGATGTGAGGATGATGTGCAGATGTGCAAATGTGCGGATGTGCAAATGAGGAGATTTGAAGATGTGATGATTTGAAAATTTGAAAATAACCAATGACTCAATGACCCAATGAACTAATGAACCAATGACTACAATTAAAGGACCGGCAATATTTATAGCGCAATTTATAGGCGATACGGCGCCGTTTAACAGCCTGGAGGCAATTTGTACCTGGGCAAATAATTTAGGTTATAAAGGCGTGCAGTTGCCCACGCTTGACGATCGTTTTATTGACCTGAAAAAGGCGGCGGAAAGTAAAACTTATGCTGACGAATTAAAAGGGCGTGTAAATGCCTGCGGTTTGGAAATAACAGAACTTTCAACCCATTTGCAAGGGCAGTTGGTTGCCGTAAACCCTGTTTACGATCAGCTTTTTGATGGTTTCGCCCCCGAAGCTTATCGTAATAACCCGAAAGCCCGGCAAAGCTGGGCTGTGCAGCAATTAAAATACGCGGCAAAGGCATCACAAAATTTAGGGTTAAACGCTTCAGTTACCTTTAGCGGCGCATTGCTTTGGCCTATGGTTTATCCCTGGCCGCAACGGCCCGCGGGTATAGTGGAAACAGCTTTTACTGAACTGGCCAAACGCTGGGAACCTATTTTAAATATATATGATGATTGCGGTATTGACCTTTGCTATGAGATCCACCCCGGCGAGGACCTGCACGATGGTATTACCTATGAAATGTTTTTGGACAAAGTGAAAAATCATAAACGCGCCTGTTTGCTGTATGACCCTTCGCATTTTGTTTTGCAATGCTTAAACTACCTGGAGTACATCGACAATTACCACGAACGTATAAAAATGTTTCATGTTAAGGATGCTGAATTTAACCCTACCGGCAAACAAGGCGTATATGGCGGTTACCAGAACTGGATAGACAGGGCCGGCCGTTTTCGTTCATTAGGCGATGGGCAGGTTGATTTTAAAGGAATTTTTAGTAAACTTACACAATATAATTACTCAGGCTGGGCAGTGTTGGAATGGGAATGTGCGCTGAAACATCCCGAGGATGGCGCCCGTGAAGGGGCCGGGTTTATAAAAAACCACATCATCAGGGTTACCGAAAAAGCATTTGATGATTTTGCCGCTTCGGGGTCGGATGATGCGTTTAACAGGAAAACATTGGGTATTTGATAATAATATCCTGATATTTAAAGCCAATTATTAAACTAATTATAACCTAAAATTATTAAAATGCAATCCATTAACCGTACCCAGCTATTCAGGGCAAGCTGCTTGTCCCTTTTAGTTACCTCATTGTCTTTTGGTATCCGTGCCGGCATCATTAACAAACTAGGCATTGATTTTCAACTTGATAAGACACAGCTTGCTTCGATAGTAGCAACAGCTTTTTATGGATTCCCTATCGCAGTTGTTATCGGCGGGTTAATTGTGGACATTATCGGTATGAAAAGATTACTGGTAGTAGCATTCGTGTTTCACCTGGCAGGTATCCTGTTAACAATTTTCGCGCAGGGCTTTTGGACACTTTATATATCCACGCTATTAATCGGACTTGCCAATGGTACCGTTGAAGCTGCTTGCAACCCATTGGTAACAGCATTGTATCCTGAAAACAAAACCACCAAGCTTAACCACTTTCACTTATGGTTCCCCGGTGGTATAGTAATAGGTACGCTAATCGTGCTTTTATTAAATCAAATTGGTTTGGGCTGGCAGGTACAAGTTGGCTTAATGCTCATACCTACAGTTATCTACGGCTACCTGTTTTCAAAACTCGACTTCCCTGTTACTGAACGTGTTTCTTCCGGTGTTTCAACGGCAGGTATGTATAAGGCCCTGTTAAACCCCTTATTTATTTTCATGTTCATCTGTATGTTCGGAACTGCCATAACCGAACTGTTTACAGGTCAATGGATTGATGTATTGTTAAAAAATGTAACTCAAAATGCAATTTTGATATTAACCCTTGATACCGGGGTAATGGTGGTTGGCCGTGCATTTGCCAGGCCGGTGCTGAAACTTTTTTCGCCGCAGGTTTTGCTATTAATATCAACTATTTTAG
>DATCES010000419.1:0-2964 GCA_036509935.1 Mucilaginibacter sp. | reverse complement strand
TTCCGTAAGGATTCCGACATCAGCGTTAATTTCGACTGGTGGTCGCCGGTTACAGGGATACATGTTGGGTGTATTTGCGTATAGCACGGGTTAGCGAAAAACGCACCCCGTTTGTGCGCCCTCCATGCAGCGGTTACGTTTGAACCAATGGCATTGGTG
This sequence comes from Mucilaginibacter sp., assembly GCA_036509935.1. Lineage (GTDB taxonomy): Bacteria > Bacteroidota > Bacteroidia > Sphingobacteriales > Sphingobacteriaceae > Mucilaginibacter. The sequence goes on along the minus strand of DATCES010000419.1, from coordinate 2,805 downwards.
GATAGGTAAAAAACGTTGCCATAGCCGCCTGTGCATAACAGTACGGCATGCCCGGTGTGGGTTTCAACCGCCCCGTTTATTAAGCTGCGGGTAACAATACCTTTTGCCTGGCCGTCAACAACCACCACATCCAGCATTTCGCTGCGGGTGTACATTTTTACCTTGCCCAGGTGTATTTGCCGGTTAAGCGCCGAGTACGCGCCCAATAAAAGTTGCTGGCCGGTTTGTCCCCTTGCATAAAACGTGCGCGATACCTGCGAACCGCCGAACGAACGGTTATCCAGCAGGCCGCCGTATTCGCGGGCAAAAGGTACTCCCTGCGCCACGCATTGGTCAATAATATTTACCGATACTTCGGCCAGCCGGTACACATTCCCTTCGCGCGAGCGGTAGTCGCCGCCTTTTATGGTATCGTAAAACAGGCGGTAAACGCTATCGCCATCGTTCTGGTAATTTTTTGCGGCGTTAATACCACCCTGCGCGGCTATAGAGTGCGCCCGGCGGGGGCTGTCCTGGAAACAAAATGCCTTTACGTTATAACCCAGCTCGGCCAGCGAAGCCGCTGCGGAAGCCCCTGCAAGGCCGGTGCCTACCACTATCACATCGTATTTACGCTTATTGGCCGGGTTAACCAGTTTTAAGTCAAATTTATGCTTGCTCCATTTTTCGGCTAATGGACCGGCGGGGATTTTAGCATCTAGTGAACTCATGTTTTTTGTGTTAGTGAGTGGTGAGCCGTGAGTGGTGGGCAATGAGAAGATAAATATCAACAACTCACTATTCACCGCTCACCATTCGCCCCTATTTTAAGCTTTGTATATAATAAACTACCGGCATTGCCGCAAAACCAAGCGGGATAATTACCCCGAAAAACCATGTACCTATAAAATAAACTATGGGTGTATATTTTCGGTGCACCCATCCCAATGTCCGGAATGCACTTTGGAAACCGTGCAGTAAATGGAACGCAACAGCGCCCATTGCTATCACATAAAATATCACGTATAATAAGTTGGTAAAACTGCCTGCAACACGCGCCTGCAGGTCTTTTACACGTACAATTTCTACATTATTTTCTGTTGATACCGAATATTCAAAATCAGTAGTTACAGGGTTGTAATCAACCCAGGTGGTTTTTTCTGTTGCCAGATTGGTGCGATACTCTTTATAACCAATGGCGTTGCTGTACTTGTAGTGGTACCAAAAATCGCTCATGTGTATTACGATAAACAAAAACAGGACAGAACCCAGCAGTCCCATATTTTTTGATGACCACGTTGCCGGCGATTTATTTGTAAATTCATACCCTAAAGGGCGTGCTTTGCGGTTTTTTATGGTCAGTACAAGGGCGTACACCGCATGAATAAGGATTGAAAGGTACAACAGGTAAGCAATAACCTCGATCGGCGGAAAATGGGTAAGGAAGTTACCGTAAATGTTAAACCCATACCCGCCGTCGTTTTTAAACAATAGCAGGTTACCCCCAAGGTGCACAATTAAAAAAGTACACAAAAACAAGCCCGTTAAAGCCATGATCAGCTTTTTCCCCAACGATGAGTTAAGGGTCTGTTTAATTTCACTCATTAGACATTAGATTTATTCGGACAAAAGTATTTATTAAATGCCAAAAGCTATAAATCGAAATGGTATAATAAATAATAATTGGTTATTTAGAAACAATCTAAAAAAACACCCTTAATCAATAGCAATCACTTGATCTTTTGCTATCTCGAATATACGGTCTGTTTTATTGCTGCGGATGGCCACCCTCCCGGTAAATTTGCCGAAAGATGGCAAAATGGCCTGTCGTGTACCGAAAGCAAAACAAGGCAGTGTAATTTGCTGCCGGCCTTTCCCCACCAAACTAATGCCTGGATGGATATGCCCGCAAAAAACATATCCGGCCTGATTTTGCAGTCCGGTTTCAGTTAGCGGGCGGTGCAGCATTAAAAATGGCCCAATCTGCAATTCATCATGCAAATTAATATTTAAGCGCCGGTAATTTTCATCATCAATAATATCATGGTTGCCCTTTATAAGAATGATTTCTTAACAGGATAGGGCTTCAATTTACTAATGAAAATGGTTGTATTACAATTGTACCAAATTTACTCGTCATTAAATAATTATTCCGTGATTTGACTCAATATGGGTTACAATTAATTTCAATATCTTTAGTTGCCAAAATATCCGGCCGCATTTTTAATTAAATAATTTATCAAAATACATACTCATTTCTTTTTATGAACAAAAAAGATGTACTCCATTTAAGTCAGTCAGATATTATCGATACCCTGAAAACCTCGCTCGACGGGTTGAGTCAAAAAGAAGCGGAAAAACGCATCCTGGAGCATGGCCCGAATATATTGGGTAAAAAGACGGCTAATGCCCTTAATGTATTCGGTCGCCAATTGCGGAGCTCGCTCGTGTATTTGCTTGTAGTAGCGAGTGCGCTCTCATTTGGCATTAAAGATTATACCGATGGCACCATCATCCTGATCATATTGACTATTAATACCTCCCTGGGGTTTTTCCAAGAGTACAAATCAGAAAAGATCATTGAAAAATTATCCCGTTTCATTACCAAACAAGTCAGGTTAAAACGGGATGGCCAAACATCATTACTTGATGAATCAGTTATTGTTCAGGGTGATATCATGACGATCCGCGAAGGTGATATCGTGCCTGCTGATATGCGGCTTATTGAAACCGACAATCTACAGGTAGATGAATCCCAGCTAACAGGTGAATCGGTACCCGTAATCAAACAGGCCGCAAGCGGACCTGGTGTAACTGACGGGACTT
>DATCES010000418.1:0-2821 GCA_036509935.1 Mucilaginibacter sp. | reverse complement strand
CAGGGGTAAATGAAATGGATGTAACGCCTTTTCACAAAAAAGCCAGGCCTTTAAGTAAAAGCCCGGTAGCTCAATAACGAAATGGATTTTTCAGATGCGGTTGTTAAAGTTTGTCGTCATTAACTTATTTTACAGGATTTTCAATCGCTAAAAAGGAAAGGCCATGAGTTTGATAGGGCCTGCATTTTAAACAAAAACCATTACCCGATATAAAGCCCCGGCCTTCTGTCCTTCAATAAATCGTTAAAGGCATTAAACGATTTATCCCTGGTTAATAAGGGGTCAATTTGCAAAGTAATTACGCGTTGTTCTGTTTTCCCTGCCTGCTCAATGGTTTCGCCGGTAAAATTGTAAAGCGCCGAGCCACCTGTAAAAGTGAGGGTTTGCGTGCTGCCGTCTTCCAGTTGGCGTGTTTCGGTTCCGCAGCGGTTAGTTACAGCTACGTAAACCTTATTTTCCAATGCCCTTGCCGGCATCCCTATCCGCCAAACATCCGTCACCAGGTTTGAGGGGCAGGCTATCACATCCGCGCCAAGCAGGGCCAGGCTGCGGGCGGCTTCCGGGTATCGCCAGTCGTTGCATATCATCACCCCAACTTTACAGTCATAAAAAGAGTGCTGCACCACAAAAAACCCCGAGTCGCCTTTCTCAAAACATTGCTTCTCACGGAAAAACAGATGGGTTTTACGGTACACCTTCAGCTCCCCGCCAGGCAGGGCAATCAATGCCGAATTATACACTTTATCGCCGCTTTTTTCTGCAAAGCCGGCAATTACCATAGCTTTATAATCTTCGGCCAGGCGCTTAAAAAAGGCAACGCTTTCCCCTTCCGGCCCTTCGGCCGCGCCAAGCGCTTCTTCCTTTGATAAAAAGGAATAGCCGGTGGTGCAAAGTTCGGGCAACACAATAATATCGGTTTCTGTGCCCTGTAGCAAACCGGCAATCTGCTGCAGGTTATATACCGGGTTACCCAAACCGGGGGTAAACTGAACGAGGCTGATGTTTAGCATATTGCGGGGGATTAAATCTCCTGTAAAAATAACACCATTAGTGCGGATATTATATTACTTTCCGCAATAGCACAGGAATTTACCAACTGAAAAACCCTGCCCAATATATACCGCAAATATCTTTTATAAAAATCCGGTTAGGTATTTTGCCGGATTTACTGAAAAAAAAAGTATAATTTTATTTACTTTTTATTTTTAGTATGGTGTAATTTAATATACCTTTACAATATCATAACAACCTAAATGAAATCGAGCGAATTATTTAAAAAGCTTAAAAAAGCAGGTTGGTATGAGGTTAGTCAGGCAGGGAGCCATATTAAGCTCAGGCATGATGACTTTAAAGACCCGGTCATTTTTCCCTTTCATGGGAGTAAAGAAGTATCACCCGGGTTGCAAAACGCAATTCTAAAACAAGCCGGTTTGAAATAGGCACTTAAAAAACGGTATAATGAAAAAAGTAAAGTTTATTGTAGAAAAATCAAAGGACGGATATTCAGCATGGAATGAGGATTTAAGCGATGGTATCGCCGCCACAATGGGCGGCACAATTGCAGAATTAAAATCAAATGCCGTTGAATCATATAACCTGTTAATATCCGAAACCAATAAAAAGCAGATAAGTGAAGATAACGTTCAATTGATTTTCAACCTGGGCCAGTTTTTCGAATATTACAATGCAATAAACGTAAGGGGCCTGGCCCGGCGCATGGGAATGAATTATACTTTGTTATCCCAATATATCACAGGCGCTAAAACACCATCCGAAAAACAAACTAAAAAAGTATTGCAAGGGGTAAAACAATTAGGCCGCGAATTATACGAGGCTGATTTTTCGTAAATAATGCAAAAAAACGCCCCCGGTTTCCCGGGAGCGTAAACAGATGAAAAAACATATAAGCCGATAAAAGAATTAAACTGATTTAATTACATTTATACATAGCAATACCTAAGGGGTTATTGATGTGCCGGCTGTGGCCCTTTCCCTATAAGCGTCATAAACTGATCCAGCTTCGGCGTAATAATAATTTCTGTGCGCCTGTTTTCGGCTTTACCAAAATCAGTACTATTGGCTGCAACCGGGTTATATTCCCCGCGACCGCCTGCTGTTAAACGCTTGGGGTCAACACCATAAGTGTTTTGTAAGGCCTGTACTACAGACGATGCCCTTAAGCCGCTCAGGTCCCAATTGTTACGGATATTTACCTGTGAAATGGGTACGTTATCCGTATTGCCTTCAATCAGCACATCATAAGTTGAGTAATCATTAATGATTTTGGCTATTTTGCTCAGCGTTGCCCCCGCTTTGTCCGAAATTTGATAATTTCCTGATTTATAAAGCATGTTATCCGAAAGCGATATATAAACCACGCCTTTAAGCACCTTCACATTAACATCCTTCATTTCATCAGGTGTCAGCGAACGGGTAAGGTTGGCAGTTAGTATCTGGTTAAGCGAGTCGCTTTTGTTTTTAAGGTCCACCAGGTGCTGGATGTACCTGTCGGAGGCGGTTATCTGATCAGCTAATTTAGAAATATTCACCCCGCCCTGGTTATTGCCCGCCAAACATTTGTTTAACGCATCCTGCAAAGCCAAAGCATTTGATTTTGCTGCTGCAATCTGATCCTGGAGGCTTTGTACCTGGCCCCTCGAACCGGCAAGCTCCTGCTGGGTAACCTGCCAGCTTTGTTTCAGGTTGCGGTTAGTATCAAGCGAATTGTTATAGCTTGTTTGCAATTCAGCGTATTTTTTATTGCTGACACAACCCTGGGACACTGCTAATACCAGCAGGATTACCGGTAATAATAATTTAA
>DATCES010000417.1:0-2707 GCA_036509935.1 Mucilaginibacter sp. | reverse complement strand
AGGAAAGTTTGTTTCAAATCAGGCAACGTTATTTTTGCTTTATCTGAAATGATTGGGTTAGCTATTTTTTCCGTTTGATAAAATGGATTATGATTATCGCCTTCAGCGGTTTTAAGTTTTTTCCCGTCAGTCATTTTCATTTCATTAGGAACCCTCAGACGGAGATTACCCCCAAGAGTTGCTTTGATAACTGCTTTTACAACTTGTCCATTTTTCCAAACAATACTTACCACATCAAAACCACCTCTTGCCCTCAAGCCGGTAATGCTTCCTTTCGATTGCCAAACATCAGGCAACGCGGGCAGCAAATTCAAATCGCCATCTTCACTTTGCATCAGCATTTCCGTAATACCTGACGTGCATCCAAAGTTGCCGTCAATCTGGAATGGCGGATGTGCATCGAAAAGGTTATTATAAGTGCCACCGCCATTTTCGTAATTGACGCGTTTACCTGTCTCGACAGGTCTTAGCTGGTTACGAATGAGTTTATAAGCATGATTGCCGTCCAGCATTTTTGCCCACCAGTTTACCTTCCACGCCATGCTCCAGCCTGTAGAAACATCGCCACGTTGTATCAAAGTATTTTTTGCCGCACTATATAATTTCGGGGTGCGATAAGGTGAGATTTGATTAGAAGGAAATAATCCATACAAATGAGATATGTGACGGTGATGGTCGTCCGGATTATCTACATCATCCAGCCATTCCTGCAACTGCCCGTACTGGCCGATGTGCATTGGGGCAAGCCGACTTCTTTTTTGTTTTAATGTATCCGCAAATGCCTTGTCTTTATTTAAAATTTTTGCCGCATCAATGGCAGTAGTAAATACATCAAACACGATTTGATTGGTCATGGTAACGCCTGCATCCAATGAAGTACCCTGGTGTGCAGCCGGTGCATTTTCGGGTGATTCATCCGGACATACAACCAACCAGTGATATTTGGGATGTTCGATAAGATAGTCATCATAAAACTTTGCAGCACCTTTTAATACAGGATAAATGGACTCAAGATATTTCTTATCACCGTTGTATAAATAATGGTACCACAAATGTTGACTCAACCACCCGCCACCATTCGGCCAAAGGCCCCAGAAAGCGCCATCTACAGCGCCGTTAATGCGCCATATATCCGTATTATGATGCGCCATCCAGCCTCCGGCACCGTACATATCTTTTGCTGTTTTCACACCTGTAACTGATAATTCCTTTACCATCTTTATCAACGGCTCCGTCATTTCTGAAAGATTGGTTTTCTCTGCCGGCCAGTAATTCATTTCTGTATTGATATTGATGGTATACTTACTATCCCATGGCGGATATAATTTGTTGTTCCAAAGACCTTGCAAAGTCGCAGGCTGGCCGCCGGGTTGCGAAGACGAAATCAAAAGATATCGTCCAAATTGAAAATAAAGTGCGACAAACTCAGGGTCATCAGCTGAATCGAAATGTTTCAATCTTTCATCTGTCGGAAGTTTGGCTGCATCGGTTGTTCCCAAATCAAACTTTACACGATTGAAATATTTTTGATACGCTGCAATGTGCCCAGGTAATATTTGGAAAAATGATTTTTTATACGCTTTGTTTAGATACAAATTGGCTTTTGCATTTTCATCACCACTTATATCATTGTAATTATTAAAATTGGTAGCAATAGAAATGTAAATAGTTACTTCATTGGCATCCTTAATAATAAGAGATGTATCCGTTGAAGAAATAGAACCACCATTCAGTTTGAATTTTGCAATTCCTTTGAATTTTATTTTTCCTTCAACCGTCTCATGGTCGATTGTCGTACCTGAAATAGTTAATTCATTGGACGAAGCTTTTGTAATTGCGTTTGGTTGCGGAGTTGAATAAAATGCCGTAAAAGAAATACTTTTTGGCTTGCTGGCAGTTAAATGCATTACAACTACACGGTCAGGAAAGGAAGCGATTACTTCTCTTTTATAATTTACATCGCCAACGGTATAAGTTGTTTTTTGAACCGCTTTCGAGATATCTAATTCACGATAATAATTGGTATATTTTTCGGATTCATTAAATGCCAGTTGCAGGCTGCCAACGGGCTCAAACATTTGACCTTGGGATTTTTTACTGATTATAACTTTGTTTGCAACACGCTCAGCGTCTTTTCGTTTGCCATCGAAAATCAGTTTACGAATTTCGCTTAATGAATCCAAGGCCAATGGATTATCATTACGATTTGGGCTTCCACTCCAGACTGTATATTCATTTAATTGCACCGTTTCTGTGTCAACATTTCCATAAACAATGGCTCCCTGGAATCCATTGCCAACCGGCAAAGCATTTTCCCAAACATCGCCTGAAGGTTTGTTGTACCAAAGTTTTAAATCTCCTTGTTTTTGAGCAAAGCAAATTGCAGTCGGGAACAGTAAACAAACAAATAACAGGTTTTTCATTTTTATTACTTTTGACTTTATAATTAACCAAAGCAGTAAAACCAGCACTAAAGAGTTGGTTTCAAAATAAATTTCAGGAAAACTTCCTTGAAAGTTATTGCTCCATGTATAAATAAATTACGATCTTAAATTGACAATTAGAATAATTTAATACAAGCAACTTTAAACTGAAACCCGGAAAACAAAAACAATCTCAAGCACGTTGTTCCTCTAATAAGTGTCAGCGTTACGTTTATTACGCTAAAGTAAGCCTATTTTTTTAGAATGCAATCGATTACTAAATA
>DATCES010000416.1:0-13106 GCA_036509935.1 Mucilaginibacter sp. | reverse complement strand
ACGAGGGCATCAGGGAACAAGGCATATACGTATTGTGCCACAGCGCCATGCCTGCGGTACTTGTTGAAACAGGTTACATTGACAACCCTGACGATGAAGCTTATTTAAACTCGGGAAACGGGCAAAACGAAATAGTAGCATCAATTATAAGGGCATTAATAAATTACAAAGGCGAGGTGGAACAGACCTCGCCGTAGCCAAGTGATTAGAGGTTAGAGATAAGAGATTAGTTGAGTCGGAAAGACCAAAAGACAGGATTTGTAACGAAAAGAGAATGCCGCATTTCAACTTTACAATATTTCGACAACTAACCTTTAATCTCTAAGCTATAGTCTCCAATGTCAATAAACTAATCTCCAATCTCTAACCGCTAATCTCTAACCATGACAATAACCAACGAAACTAAAATAGGCGCTTTAACTGCCATAGCAATTACCATACTTATATTGGGATATAGTTTTTTGCGGGGGGACGATATTTTTTCGGGATCCAATAAATTTTATTCGGTTTACAAAAGTGTCGACGGACTTTCCGTATCAAAACCCGTATTAGTAAATGGGTTTCAAATTGGAAGGATAGCTAAAATGAAGCTGCTACCTGACGGGCGTACAATAGTTGAATTTAAAATTGAACGGCAGTATAATGTGCCGTCAAACACACTTGCAAAACTGGTTAGCACTAGTCTGTTGGGCGATAAAGCTATTGTATTTGAATATGGTAACAGCAATACCTTCGCCGAAGATAATGATACCTTACGGGCCGAGATACAGGGTAGCCTGGCCGAAAGTTTACAGCCCATACAAATGAAAGCCGAAAATCTAATCTCAAAATTAGATTCATCGCTCGCCTCGATCAACAAGATATTGAACCCTGATTTTCAAAGAAATGTTGACAGGAGTTTTTTAAGCATAGCAAATTCGCTGCAAACGCTTGAAGGCACAACAAAAAAAATTGATGCGTTGATCAGCAGTCAAACAACGCATATCAATGATATATTAGCGAACACGGAAACTGTATCATCCAATTTAAAAAACAGTTCGGGAAACCTGACGGATATTACTGCAAATTTTGACAAAGTTAGTAATGACGTAGCGAATTCAAACCTAAAACAAACACTTGATAATGCCAATAAGGCCATGTCTGGCCTACAGGCAACCATCAGTAAAATCAACGGCAATAAAGGGTCATTGGGCTTGCTGCTCAACGATGATAAACTATACGATAACTTACAAAATGCTTCCAAAAACCTCGACAGCTTGTTTATCGACATCAAGGCACATCCAAAGCATTACGTAAGTATCTCCGTTTTCGGAGGGAAGAAGCAATAGTTTGTGATTTTCAGTTGCAGTTTATAGTAGCAGTGGCAGTATTTAGTGGCGATGGCTGCTGTCTTAGTGCCACTGCTACTATAAACTGCCACTTACTATATAACAAACACCTTCCCCTCAACCGCTAACTCCGTTGCCGGAAAAACACTTCTGGCTTCATCTAATAACTCAATTAAGGTTTTATACCTGGCAGAAAAGTGGCCGATCAATAATTTTTTCGCATTTGTTTTTAATGCTGCTTCACCTGCCTGTAACGCTGTGGTGTGGCGGGTACCGTTAGCCCTTTCCAGCATGTTATTTAAGAAAGTAGCCTCATGGTATAATAGGGTGGCATTATTTATCTGCTCAAAATACCGTTCGTTGTATAAAGTATCCGAACAATACGCGTAAGATTTAGGTGCGTCAGAATCTAAGGTTAAACTTTCATTTTTATACACTTTACCATCGGGGGCAACATAATCAGCCCCTTTTTTCAATGCCGGGTAATATTCCGCCGGTATATTAAACGTATCTATTTTTTCCTTGATTAGTTTTCTGAGCCTTTTCTTTTCACGGAATAAAAAACCGGTACAGGCAATCCCATGATCAAGGGGTATGGTTTCAACAGTAATATCCGGGTTTTCTAAAATTACTTCTGCGTCTGCAGGATTAGTGAATTTATACTCGATAGGATATTGCAATGTAGTTTCAGAACACTTTAACTGTAGGTCAATAATTTCCTTCAGTTGCTCAGGGCAATAAAGCTTCAAAGGTTTTATGCGGCCATTAAGATGCATTGACGAAAGTAAACCAACCAGGCCCAGGTAATGGTCGCCATGAAGATGGCTTATAAATATGTGGTCGATACGGCTGGCTTTGACATCAAATTTTAACATTTGTTGCTGCGTACCTTCGCCGCAGTCTATTAAATACAGCCGCTCGTTAATGTTTAAAGCTTGTGAAGTGGGGTTTCTATTGTAAATGGGGGTTGCCGAACTGCTTCCAAGTATTGTTACTTCAAATTTCATACCTGGCGAACAACGAAGTTGTTTATTTTGCTTCTTTCTTTAATTCTTTTTCTATTTCTTCCATAAAAACAAGGTCAATTGCTTCTTCGGGGGTGGGAACAATAGAAAGCACATTATCAAGCTGCGAAATAGTGATTAACCGCGCAACAGCATCATTTAAACCGGTTAAAATAAAAGTACCTGACGCATTTTTGCACAAACGGTGCCCAACCAATAAACTGCTTAACCCGGATGAATCAGCAAATTTCACCAGTGAAAGGTCAAAAATTATATTTCTCTGGCCTTCTGTGTTTATCAGTATAAGTTCAGATTTAAGCTGCGGAGAGACAATTGAGTTTAATTTTGTCTCATTCAGCTTTAGCAAAATATATTTTTCGTGTTTATCAACAGTAAATTTCATTTTTGAACCGATTAAAACGCTAATATAATACTATTTTATGTACAAATAAAAAATTAGCATGCAGTAAGTGCATTATTTATTGCTTTTTCAACCCGGCTTAGTACATTTTCTTTCCCTGGTTTAATAAAACTTTCACCGGTAATTTGTTCATAAAGCTCAATATACTTGTCAGAAATTGATTGCACAATCTCGTTTGTCATTAAAGGGGCTACCTGCCCGTGCTTACCCTGGAAGCCATTTTCAATCAACCATTTCCTTACAAATTCCTTCAACAACTGCTTTTGCGGTTCCCCATTTTTTTGACGTTCAGCATAACCCTCACTGTAAAAATACCTTGACGAATCAGGGGTATGTATTTCGTCTATCAGATAAATTTTCCCATCGGCTTTCCCGAATTCATATTTTGTATCAACCAATATCAGGCCTTGTTTAGCCGCAATTTCAGTCCCCCTTATAAACAAGGCCTTGGTATAACTTTCAAGCTGCCCATAATCACTTTCAGACACAATATTCCTTGCAAGTATCTGTTCCCTTGAAATATCCTCATCATGCCCTACCGAAGCTTTGGTAGTTGGCGTAATAATGGGTTCGGGCAATTTATCATTTTCTTTAAGGCCGTCAGGTAAACTAACCCCGCAAACCTGCCTTTTACCAGCGCTGTATTCGCGCCATGCATGACCAGCCAGGTAACCACGGATCACCATCTCCACTTTAAAAGGATCACATATCCGCCCAATGGTTACATTTGGATCAGGCACAGAAATTACCCAGTTCGGGACAATATCCTGCGTAGCCTGTAAAAATTTAGCCGCAATCTGGTTTAAAACCTGCCCTTTATAAGGTATTGCCTCGGGCAGCACCACATCAAATGCCGAAATTCGGTCGGTAACCACCATCACCAGGTTTTTGTTATCTATCGTATATACGTCCCTAACCTTACCCTTATAAAAATTGGTTTGGCCATTAAAATTAAATTTCGTTTCTTTTATTGCATCCATCTTTTTTGTTCATAGTTCATGGTTCATAGTTCATAGTTGAAAAATCTACTTCATCGATAATAGCCCATAATATTAAAATGAGTTTTTTAGAGCAGTTATCATTTTAACTAAAGTTTCATAATCATTATAGAGACTATTGAATTGGCTATCGTGAATGTAACATCTTCGTTTTGCTATAAATAAACAACTTACTACTTCAATTGCGGAACGAAGTGAATAACTTAAAAACACTTTGAAAACAGCTTTACTCTGACCTGTCGATCCTTCAGCAATGTTTAATACAACGGAATCGGCCGCTCGTTTTATTTGTGAGGTTAAGATGTAAATTTCGTCTTTCGGAAAACTCTTGGTCAGCTGGTTAATTTGCTCACCTAAGTCTATCGCTTTTTGCCATACCTGTAAATCTTCAAACCTAAAAGCCATTTAACTTTCTTGCTATGAACTATGAACCATCAACTATCAACTATTCCTACTGAATGTCGCCGTAAGCTGCCAAAATCTTTCGTACTAATTTATGCCTTACCACGTCTTCGCCGCTTAGATAAACAATTTCAATTCCACTAATATCTGTTAGTATGCGCAAAGCGGTATGCAAACCTGATTGCTGTTTTTTGGGAAGGTCAATCTGCGTTACGTCACCTGTAACAATAAATTTAGCTGAAGGGCCCATACGCGTCAGGAACATTTTCAACTGCATGTCTGTCGCATTTTGGGCCTCGTCCAATATCACAAAACAATTATCTAAGGTACGTCCGCGCATAAATGCTAACGGGGCTATTTCGATAGTACGGTTCTCGAGGTAAAACTTTAATTTTTCGGCCGGTATCATATCATCCAGGGCATCATACAAAGGGCGTAAATACGGATCGATTTTTTCTTTAAGGTCGCCGGGTAAAAATCCGAGGTTCTCACCTGCTTCCACGGCCGGCCTTGTTAAAATAATACGTTTTATTTCTTTGTTTTTCAAGGCCCTTACAGCCAGCGCTACGGCAGTGTATGTTTTACCTGTACCGGCGGGCCCGATGGCAAAAAGTATATCGCTTTTATTAATACACTCCACCATGCGGCGCTGGTTGGCTGTACGCGCCTTTACCATAACACCGTTCGGGCCGAAAACAATTACTTCCCCGCTGGCGAATTTATCAACTGAAGTTTCAATTGCCTGAGTAGCCGGTGTCTTTGATCCCAGTATCCGTTCGAGGTCGGTTATGTTAAGGTTTTCATATTTTTCAACATGTTCCAGTAAATGATTAAATTTTTCATGGAAAATGTTTAATTCGTGGTCGTCACCCAGTATCTTAACATCGTTGCCGCGGGCCACTATTTTAAGCTTGGGATATTGCTTTTTAATGATCTCGAAATGGTCATTATTAGGGCCCCATAATACTGCCGGGTTGACTTGGTCGATTGACAATTTAAGTTCGTTCAATACAAATTGATTTTTAGTTGCAGTTTTTTGTGAATTAAAAATTGAATATTTGCAGCACTAATGCTTGCACAAGATTAGTGATAAATATTTATAAAATTAATGGCAATAATAACTTTAACTACTGATTTGGGCGATAAAGATATTTACCAGGCCGCCCTCAAAGGTAGCATCCTGAAATTGTTGCCCTCGGTAAATATTGTTGACATAACCAATAGCGTTGCAGCCTACAATATACAGCAGGCAGCTTTTATTTTAAAGAACAGTTTTTATTACTTCCCTGATGCTACGGTGCATTTAATAGGCATAGATACCGTTTTTAATTCTGAAACAAAATACCTTGCTGTAAAATATAAAAACCACTTTTTTGTAGGCGCGGATAATGGCATATTCTCGCTGATGTTTGATAAGGATCCCGATGAAATAGTAGAGATAAATATTATGCAGGACCTGAAATTCCTGCATTTCCCGCTTGCTGATATTTTTGTTAAGGCTGCCTGCCACCTGGCCCAGGGAGGTAAACTTAGCGAAATAGGCATACCTGTAACCGGTATTGAGAAAAAAATGAACCTGCAGCCCGTTATTGAAAAAAACCTGATAAAAGGCGTGGTTATTTACATCGACTCTTTTCAGAATGTGATCACAAACATTACCAAAGATTTTTTTAATACCATACAGCAAGGCAGGCGTTTTAAACTTTCATTTAAACGTAATGAAACAATTGACCACCTTAGCTGGTATTATAATGAAGTGCCCGAAGGTGAAAAATTATGCCTGTTCGGCATAAGCGACCATCTTGAAATTGCGATAAATAAAGGTAACGCGAGCGGTTTACTGGGTTTAAACCTGGGCGATAGCGTTGTAATTGATTTTTTGGAATAAGCAAAGTATATGATGAAAAGAATTATCCTGACCAGCCTTTTTTGCCTTTCAGCAATAATTGTATTTGCCAGGATAAACAGCGACTCGCTGGCTTACCAACTTGAACGGACAAAGATTAATGCCATGCTTGCCCGGCGTGCCATAAAGTTTGGCCGGTATGATGCAAGTTTAAGTATGCACACCGGTATTTTCGGGCTGCAAACCAAAAAGGATATACGCCGCTCCAACGATATTCTAATGGATATTGTTAAAACTGACGATAGTATTTATAAAGAATTAAAAATATTGCTTGATTTCAGCGGGTTTCAGCGGGTACAGGTTCTAAACCACTCCCAGGAAACTGAAGAAAACAATATTGGGTTTATGACCACGATAAATAAATTAAGGAACCAGGTTGACCAGCTTAAAGCCGATGCGACAAAACAACAGCAGCAATACAAAAAAGCACAAGGCCTGTTTATTTTAGCGCTGATATTCCTGCTTGCGTCAATTTTATACCTGGTTAGCAGGCAACGCAGGCCGACAGCTTAATTTCACGTATATTTTTAGCGAAATACTTTGTTTCGGAGCAGTAATCTGCTGCGGGCAGGCGAATTCCGAAATTTATTATCGTCATATTTGCAATAATGACCCTGCTGCCAATCATAAGCGAAAAATTCAATGGCGCTATCTGGCGCATGGAGATTGATGAGGTAACCGAAACTATTTTTGTTGAAATAAGGAACAGCGAAGAAAAGAAGGTTTATTTCGGTGCCGTGGGACTTTTAAGCGGGGCAACGCTTTTTAAAGACCTGACAACCGATGAACGCTGGCTCACCGGCATTGAAGCTGCATATAACGGTGTGCTGCTTTTGCATTTTTACCAATCAGAAGCGGGCCCGGCACATAAGGGGCTGCTTGCTATAGATGCCCTTACCGCTAAACCGCTATGGAGCAATTACACTTATTCTTTTGATCATTTATCTGTAAACGGGCCTGTTTTGTACGATGCCCGCATGCAGCCGCGGAAATTATTTTTAGCTGATATTAAAACCGGCGCTACAACCCGTATCTATGAGCCCTCTGTTTATGGAGGCTTAAAAAGCAATATCGTATTGCCTGAATTGAAAACGCCGGGGTTTTTATCGCCAAAACCAATAACTGTGCACCCTTTTGGAAATATGATACATTACCTTGAATACAATAATTTCAGAATTGTATCTTTGCACTCGTTAAAGGGCGGGCAGTTAACCCAGTCAATTTATATATTGGATCGCCTTAATGCCGATAACTATCGGGAAGTTTATGAAGATTTATTAAATGAGGAAATACAAAAAATCCAACCGGAGGCGTTTATATTGCATAAAAACCGTTTAATATATATAAAAAACAAGTCGGAACTAAAAATTTTAACCCTTTAAATAGTTGAACTATAGTTTATTATGAAATTTAAAATTTTATTAATTACCGTATCCTTATTTACCCTGGTGGTGTCGTTGTTTGCAAAACCTGTAATTGATTCAGTAGGTGTTAAAAATAATGACGGCAAAAAAATGGTCCTTTTTAAAGTTAAAGCCAAAGATACCTATTATTCAATCGGGCGGCGTTACAACGTAAAACCGGAAGTATTAATGAAGTTTAACGGCAAAAAAAAGGCGGTTTTATCAATTGGCAGTATTGTTGAAGTGCCTACTGATCAACCTTATAAAAAATCAGGAAAAGGAAAAGAAATAACTGAAAAGATAGTTAAGGAAACAAGGAAGGAAAAGAAAGCCAGGTTAGCAAGGGAAGCCGTAGCAGAAAAAGCGGCCAAAAAACACAAACATAAATATTCCGAAGATGTTGCTTCCGAACCGGCTGCTGAGCAACAGCCGCCTGAGCGTACAGTACAGCAAGCTGTTCAGCAACCCGTGCAACAGGCGGTTCAGGAAAACAACACCCCCCCAACCCAATATAAAGTTTCAGCCGGCGAAACTTTGTATGCAATAAGCAAACGGTTTAATACTACTGTAAATGATATCACCCTCCTAAATAATTTAACGTCAACAACCCTCATCCCAGGCCAGGTATTGTTAGTAAAAGCGGGGGAACAAGCTCCTAAGCAAGCGGCAACAACCGGTGTAGCTGAAGTAGTTAAACATGATTCGAATATAGTGGCGCCAATTATGGATAGCAGTAACGCCGAGCGCCATTTGAACGCAAACCGTTACGGTTTATATGAAAAAAACGAAAACGGTGTTGCCACATGGATTGATGATCCCAGCCTTGACCCCAATAAAAAACTGGTGCTTCACCGCACGGCGCCTATCGGCACGGTTATTAAGATAACTAACCCTATGACCAACCGTACTACATTTGCAAAAGTAGTTGGCCGGTTTACAGATAATGAAGCGACAAAGGATGTTATTATAGTAATGACAAAAAATGTTGCCGACTCATTAGGTGCATTGGATAAACGCTTTCATGTAAATATCAGTTACGGTAGCCCGAATGAATAAACCGTTTGTCGTCGGTATTGCCGGTGGGAGCGGATCGGGAAAAACTTTTTTTTTAAAATGTTTCCTTGAACATTTTACCGATGCTGAGGTATGCCTGGTCTCGCAGGACGATTATTATATCCCCATGGCCCATAACATGACTAAGGACGAGAATAAGCTATATAATTTCGACCTGCCCGCCACCATTGACCGCCGGCATTTTGAGCAGGATATTGCTATGCTGATAAATGGTGAAACTATCCTTAAAAAGGAGTACACATTTAACAACGCCAGGGCTGTACCTAAGGTGCTCGACATAAAACCGGCGCCCATAATTATTATTGAAGGTTTGTTTATCCTCCATTTTAGAAAAATAGCCGCGTCCATAGACTTTAAAATTTTTATAGAGGCTGATGATAATATCGCCCTTCAGCGCCGCTTAAAGCGCGATCTGATAGAGCGTGGCTATTCCAATGATGACGTGATGTATAAATGGATAAACCACGTTATTCCGGCGTACAACAAATTTTTATTGCCCTATAAAGATGAATGTGATAAGGTGATCACCAATAATACCCACGAACCAAAGGATATTATTTGCATAACGGAAGAGATTTCAAAGGCACTGAAGGGGAAACTATTTTAATTTTGATGATTTATTTTCTCCTGATACGCACTACGCCCCTAAAATTTCATGCAGCACATTATTGTAAACCATTTTCACATCAGTGATGTGGCCAAACGGTTCACCATCAATAGTTAAATGGCCATTAGTAACTTCGCCTAACAAACTGAATTCAACTTCGCTGGTGGCCATCATTTCGATAAAACGCTCGTGGTCATCAGGAGAAACGCTTACCGCTACCCTACCCTGCGCCTCGCCGAAAAGGAAGGCGTCTTTACGGATAATATCATCTGTTTCTATTTCAAAGCCAAAATCATTTGGCAAGGCCGATTCAATTAATGTTACATACAAGCCGCCATCAGAAACATCATGCGCGGATTGTATTACTTTATGTTTAATCAGTTGTTTTACCACCTGCTGCATTGCATATTCCGTATCCAGATTAAAATATGGCGCGGGCGCGGTAAGTATTTTATGGTACGAAGCAAGGTATTGCGAGGAAGCAATATCATTGACCGATTCGCCAATCAAATAAATAATATCCCCCGGCCTTTTAAAATCAAGGGTCATCAGGTTGGTAAGGTCGTCCATCACCCCAAGCATCCCAATAGTTGGCGTGGGGAATACAGGCCCTTCGTCTGACGATTGATTATAAAAGCTCACGTTACCGCCTGTAACAGGTGTTTCAAATTTGCGGCAGGCCTCGCCCATACCTTTTATGGCGCCTACAAATTGCCAGTAAACTTCGGGTTTATAGGGGTTGCCAAAGTTCAGGCAATTAGTTATGGCAACCGGCTCGCCGCCGGCGCAGGTTATGTTGCGTGCGGCCTCGGCAACAGCTATAGCGGTCCCTTTTTGCGGATCGGCATACACATAGCGCGAATTACAGTCAACCGTTATCACAATTGCCTTATCGGTATCTTTAACTGCTACCACAGCAGCATCGCTTGGGCGGTTTGTTGTCATGGTTGCAGTACCTACCATGGAATCGTACTGATCGGTCACCCATCTTTTAGATGCGATGTTGGGGTGGCCAATCAAATGTTCCGCTACAGCTAACAGATCGGCAGGTTCTGTTACGTTTTCAATTTTAAATATTTGATTTAGCCTGTAATATGAGGGCTCGCGGTATTCGCGTTCGTAAACAGGTGCCCCTCCGCCTAAAACAAGGTCGTCGGCAGGTACATCGGCAACCAACTCGCCGTTCATATAATATTCAAGGCGTTTTGTATCGGTTACCTCGCCAATAATGGCGCAGTTCAGGTCCCATTTATCAAATATGGCTTCAACCTCTTTTTCCCTGCCTTTAAATACCACTATCAGCATACGTTCCTGGGATTCGGACAATAGGATTTCATAAGGCTTCATGTGCTCCTGGCGCATGGGGACCTTGTCAAGGTATATCTTCATGCCATGCTCCCCTTTGGCCGACATTTCTGAATTGGAGCAGATAATCCCTGCAGCGCCCATATCCTGCATACCAACAACGGCACCGGTTTTTATAACCTCCAAAGTTGCTTCAAGTAATAGTTTTTCCTGGAAAGGGTCGCCAACCTGTACAGCGGGGAGGTCATTTACAGAATCTTCGGTTATATCTTTTGAGGCAAAAGCAGCGCCATGTATGCCGTCCTTACCGGTTGCCGAACCTACTATGTACACCGGGTTGCCAACGCCATAGGAAGTTGCCGAAACTGTTTCGCCCGCTTTTACAATGCCGGCAGAAAACGCGTTAACCAGCGGGTTAACATTATAACAATCATCAAACGATAATTCGCCGCCAACTGTAGGTATCCCGAACGCGTTACCATAATGGCTAATCCCTTTTACAACGCCTTTTACCAGCCATTTGGTGCGGTCGAGGGTTATATCGCCAAAACGAAGGGAGTTTAATTGCGCTATGGGCCTGGCGCCCATCGTGAATATATCGCGGTTAATGCCGCCAACACCGGTAGCCGCGCCCTGGTAAGGTTCGAGCGCAGAAGGGTGGTTATGCGATTCTATCTTAAAAGCACAACCTACACCGCCGCCCAAATCAACCAGGCCTGCATTTTCTTCACCGGCCTTAGCCAGCATCCGCGGGCTATCCTTAGGTAAAGTTTTTAGCCAGGTGATAGAGTTTTTGTAAGAGCAGTGTTCGCTCCACATTACCGAAAAAACAGAAAGCTCGGTAAAATTGGGCACCCGCCCTAATATTTCTTTTATACGTTCAAATTCTTCGGGCAATAAACCCAGGTCTTTTGCGGTTTCAACAGTGGTTAATTCCTCGCGCTCCAATATGTTATTGTTTATTTTAAAATAAACACAAAATTAGGAAAAAAAGGCGGAATTTATACAGCCGGATCAGTATTAGAATCTGAATTTTGTTCAATATCAAGGATAGACCGTTCTTTTTTAAATATAGCAGCGCCTATTAAGGAAATGACGGCACCCAAAATAGGCGTACCAATTATTGCCCCCACTATAGCGAACATTATGCCGTATTTCCTGGTAAACTCCATTGCCTGGTCAACTTGTTCGCTTGACAAGCTTTTATTTTCGGCTATTTTATCCTTTGAGGCTGTTAAAACTTGTTCCCACACCTGTGGGCTTAAAAATGTAAAATATATATAAACAAAGATTGCGGACAATATGCCAACAATGACTGCATATATGAAACCGGCCATAAAACCCTGGCCAAAGGTCATGAAGCCGCCAAGCTGGTCCCTGTATTCTTTTTGTGCCAGCAACAAAAAAGCGATAAGAGGGATATACATGACAAACCGTAACGGAGACGTGGTTTGATCAACATCCAAAAACTGTAACGCATAAGTAATTACTATTGAGGTAATAACATAAATAACAGCCCATTTAGCTGATATGTTAGTGTAGCTTTGTTTGACATTTTCCATTGCGAGGTTTAATTTAAGTTTTCTATAAAACTAAACAATAATTTTAATTCAATTACAGCTTTTTCATAATTAAAAGTTTTTACCATCAAATTCAGGCGGCACTTTTTTGAATAAGGAACCAAAGATCAGCGCGAAAAGGAATATAAAAAGAATTGAAAATATAATACCCTGTATAGTGCTCCCGATAGTGGTTTTTTGCTGTATCGCGAAATCCTTTTTCATTTCATTTATGCTGTTGCCGATCACCTTTTGGGCATCAAGCCTTTGTTTCATTAATGCAGTTTTAGCTTTAATGGCGGCGTTTTGCGTATTAACAATGTTATTGGGCTCAATAAACTTATTAAACACAACGTCCTTGCCTATAAACTGGATGATGTATGCTATCAAAAACATAATAAATATCCCGGTTGTAGCTTGTTTAAAAGTTAGGTACCCGCCGAGTTTCCTGCGCCCGTTAAAACAGAAAAATACCGTTAATACTATGGGTATAAATAATGAAAAAAATATTGGAATTGCTACAAAAAGAACAGGGGACGTTGTTGCCCTTGTTATTAAGTAGTATGAAAGGATGCTAAGCGCCAGCAAAATAAGCCCTAACATAATCCCATACCTAAGGAAAACATTTTTTATCCTTTGTTCCGAATCCATATTTATAAATGGTTATTTAGCTAAAACTGATTAATATTGCCAATACCGCCATATCAAATTCCTTATCTATGGCTTTATCTGCAATTGTGTTTTTTTCTTCAACAGACGGGTTAATATTTTGAAAAAAACACATTAAGGGATAAAATAGCTCTTTCAATTCCGAATCCCCTGGCAATTTTTCGGCTACTGTGCTGATTTCTGCTGCGGGGCTTTCCATTAGTACCTGGTGCGCTATTACCGGCTCATATATGCGGTATTCATCCTGGAATTCATCTTCATCAACTAATAAAAATTCCTTTAAATAATCTTCCAGTTCGGGTTCAATGTCTTCATCTTCACACTCGTTAAGGTACAGCAGCAGGTTTAAAAGTTCGGTGCCCCTGTCAAGCGTTTGCTCTTCAATATCCTCCCATTCGGGCGAGTCGAGGTAATCTTCTTCCAGTTTTTT
>DATCES010000415.1:0-2547 GCA_036509935.1 Mucilaginibacter sp. | reverse complement strand
TGGTTCTTGACTCTTGGCTCTTGAATCTAAAAGAATATGGAAATACAAGAAATAAAACAACGCTTTGGTATCATCGGCAGTTCGCCTTTGCTAAACCGCGCCATAAATATAGCTAACCAGGTAGCGCCGACGGATATTTCGGTTTTAATTACCGGCGAGAGCGGCAGCGGGAAAGAAGTTTTTTCGCACATAATACACCAGATGAGCCCGCGCAAGCACGGGCCGTTTATTGCGGTAAACTGCGGCGCTATACCCGAAGGCACAATTGATTCTGAATTATTCGGCCACGAAAAAGGAGCCTATACCGGAGCGGTGGGCGAGCGTAAAGGCTATTTTGAAACAGTAAATGGGGGTACCATATTTTTAGATGAAATAGCCGAAATGCCATTAGGTACACAGTCCCGTTTATTAAGGGTGCTTGAATCAGGGCAATACATAAAGGTAGGTTCATCAAAGGTCGAAAAAACAAATGTGCGTGTTATAGCTGCCACCAATGTGGATGTCTACGATGCGGTTAAAAGTGGTAAATTCAGGGAGGACCTTTATTACCGTTTAAATACAGTGCCTTTAAAAATACCGTCTTTGCGCGACAGAAAAGAGGATGTTTTTTTGCTGTTCAGGAAATTTACTTCCGATTTTACTGATAAATACCGTACCCCGCCAATACAGTTGGACGAAGAAGCACAGCAGGTATTGATTAATTATTCGTGGCCGGGCAATATACGACAGTTAAAAAACATGGCCGAGCAACTGGCAGTGCTTGAACGCGACCGGGTTATTACCGCGCAAACCCTGCTTACTTATATCCCCATGGAAACAAGCGGCCGTAACTTGCCAATGCGCTTAGATAACCAGCAAAAGGAAGATTTTTCGGAGCGGGATATTTTATATAAAGTATTGTTTGATATGAAGCGCGATATGGTGGAATTAAAAAAGCTTGTGGCTGATATTATTGAACATGGCGGCGTTTCAATCAATCATGCCAGCCATTCGCAAACGCTAAACCAATTATACCGCGATATTGATATACCCGGCACATCTGAAACACAATTTACATTGCAAAAACCAGTTAGCAACAATAGCAACGGTAATGCCAACCCTTACAATATAACACACGATGCTGAGGAGGTGGAAGAATCCCTTTCGCTTATTGATAAGGAATCGGACCTGATACGGAAAGCCTTAAAAAAACATAAAGGGAAACGGAAACTGGCGGCAAGTGAATTGGGGATATCCGAAAGGACTTTGTACAGAAAGATAAAAGAATTAAATTTATAATTAAATGAAAAGAATAACGAGCGTAATAATGGCATTTATTGGTTTGCTATTGGTTTTTCCGTCATGCACGTATAAACTAAGCTTGAACGGCGCATCCATCCCGCCGAATATGAAAACTATAAGGGTGGAGTTTTTTGAAAATAACGCCGCCCTTGTTGTTAACAATTTGAGCACCCAATTTACTGAAGCTTTAAAAGACCGTATCAGGAACAACACGAGCCTGGGCATTGTAACCGGGGATGCTGCTGATGCGGTAATGTCGGGAACCATTACCGATTATAATATTTCGCCGGTATCTATCAATGCAACCGCTAATAATGTTGCGCCTATTGCCGGGGTCAGCCAGTTAACCATCACAGTTAATGTAAAATATGTAAATAATTTGGATAAAAAAGATAATTTTGAATCATCGTTTTCAAAGGCTTTACCATTTACAGGTGATATTAATTCGCATGAGCAAACACTGATTGCAGCTATTAATAAACAGATAACAGAAGATATTTTTAACAAGGCCTTTGCAAATTGGTGAGCAATTCGTATTTTCAACCACGTGGATCAACATTTTAATAATAATCAGAACGAATTTTTATGGCCATTGTTAGCCAATCCTGCTAACAACGCTCATTTATATGCCTATAATTTACAACGCCTAGTTAATGATTTTCCGCAAAGCGGCATCTTACAGGCTTTGCTCGCGCATGCCAGCGACGAAAAGAATTTAACACAGGCCTCGGCTTATTTTAATGCTAAATCATTATATAAACTCATCAATGCGCCTTCAACTTTTATTGGTGTGCCTGATGAAAAAATTATAATTCAAACAAACATTCGTACCAACGGCCATAATAAGAAGGATGAACAGCAGTATGCAGGGGAAAATTCAGCCCCGGGGCCCGATGAAAATATTGATAATAGCGCTGACGATAACCCGGTCGCAGCCGTTGTAATTGCTGCTGACAGACCCCGCACGGTGGAATCAGGCGAACATAAACCAACAACGGACATTTACGAAACGACCTTCGATGAAATTGTTAGCATTGAGCAAATAAACATTGAACCTGAAACTAACCATTGGATAGTAGCAGACGAAGAAATAAACGATGAAGGGCCGCGCACTGTAGATTCCCGTAATGGTGCGCCGGAAAAACTGGTGCATGGTAATACCGGCCTAAAATATCCTTTACGCAGTGATACTGACCAACGGGATGTATCAAAGTATAATGATGTACAGATGCCTTATACCTTTATGTGGTGGCTTGATAAAACACG
>DATCES010000414.1:0-2409 GCA_036509935.1 Mucilaginibacter sp. | reverse complement strand
GATAATATTGGTAAAGATTTTCACATCAATACATCAGTTACGTTTACTTCTTCTACAAGTTTAGTCACCGCGACTAATTTTGATAACTCTGCAAAAATAACCGGCGGCGCTTATTTTAACGGACAATCACAAACTGTAACGGTTTTCCAAAAAGGCCAGTCACCAGGATATTTTTATGGTTATAAAACAGATGGATTATTTCAAAGCGCTGCAGAAATTGCAAAATCACCCAGCCAACCCGGCGCACAGCCCGGCGATATTAAATACGTGGACGTTAATGGCGATGGAGTAATTAATAGTTTAGATGAAACCAAAATAGGGAACCCTTTTCCAAAATTTGTAATGGGCTGGAATTTGGGATTTGATTTCAAAGGCTTTGACTTCACTGCATTCACTTACGCTTCTTATGGTAATGATATTTACAGGGCCTACGAAAGAAACGATGTGTACACTAATAAATTCAGAAATATTTTAGCACGTTGGACCGGCCCAGGAACTACTAATAATGCTACCGATCCGCGTTACTCTTTTACCGACCCAAATAACAATGCAAGGGTATCTCAACGATATGTAGAAAATGGCTCCTTCATAAAAATTAAAAATCTCCAGTTAGGATATACACTACCGAAATCAATTATTAAATCAGGTTTCGATAAAATCAGGGTATATGCAGCCGTTAAGAATGCATTTACGTTTACCAAATACTCCGGCTTCGATCCTGAAATTTCGGGTGGTATTTTAGGCTCTGGGGTTGATTTGGGAACCTATCCCCAGGCACGCACCTATCTTTTGGGCTTTGATCTTAAATTTTAATTACTCAAAATTACTATTGATATGAAAAAGTTTATAATAATAGCGGGAGTTTGTTGTGTAATAAGCATGGTTACCGCGTCATGCAAAAAATATCTTGAAAAAACACCGGAGGATGCCTATTTAATAACTGCTGCATCTTATTTGAAAACTTCAAATGATTATCAAACAATGGAAGTAAGCGTTTATACGCCGCTACAATGGATGAATCAATTGGTGCCGATAGGCGATATAGCTTCTGACAATGCCGTAGCTGGTGGCGAAAGTGCTTCTGACGTATTGGATTTGCAACAGATTGATGACTACACCTTAACGCCGGTTAATGGGACTATCGCTAATCTTTGGCAGTATGCTTATGAAGGTGTGAACAGGGCTAACTATTTAACGGAGTATAAAACGACTAACCCCGGAGGTGAGGAGGTTAACTTTTCCGGTAAAGAAGCCATGTATGGGGAAGTATATTTTCTAAGGGCATTCTATTATTTCGATCTCGTAAAAATGTTTGGTGACGTGCCACTATTTACTGACAAACGATTGGATATTTCAGCAACGGGAAAGTTAGTCCGTGCCCCTAAAGCGGATGTTTACCTCGCTATTGAAAAGGATCTAAACGCGGCGATTGATGTATTGCCAACTACGCAATCCCAGGCGGGCAGGGCCACCAAATATGCTGCACAGGCTTTACTTGGTAAAGTTTATTTATACCAGCAAAAATATGATTCAGCAGCAACCGTACTCCAAAGTGTTATCAATTCGGGCGCATTTAGTTTGGTGCCGGATTTCGCATCTATATTTTTGAAATCAGGTGAAAATGGACCTGAATCAGTTTTTGAAATTCAGTATTCCAGTGATGGGGCTAACTCTTATGATGGCGCTGATCCTTCACAGGGCCCGGGTAATTATCAGTCTCAACAATGTGGTGTTCGCAACCTTACCTCTTCATCACCTTTGATGCCTTATGCACCGGGATGGAGCACCAATTTGCCGACCCAGGATTTGAACAATGCCTATACCGCCGGCGATCAAAGGAAAGCGGCTACCTGTCTGGATATTGCAGCCTACGCAGCCGCGAACCCTACATGGAATATCAAGTATGAAGTTGCCCCTTATAAAAACACAGGGTTATATAATCAAAAATATCAACCCTACATTGGCCAGAATGCAACAAGCGGTGGAGATCCTGGATTAAACTGGCCTAATAATTACCGGATCATCCGCTATGCCGATGTGCTTTTAATGGCAGCGGAAGCACTCAACAAAAGCTCCTCTCCGAATGATGCGACGGCTCAAATGTACCTGAATATGGTTCGCCAAAGGGCATTTAAAGTAAGCGATGCAAGCCATGATGTGACCGCTTCAGGCCCTTCTTTATATGCAGCAATATTAAATGAAAGAAGATTGGAACTGGCTATGGAAGGAGAACGCTTTTTTGACCTGGTAAGAACCGGGCAGGCTGCGTCGGTCATTAAAGGTTTCGTGGCAGGCAAAAACGAATTGTTTCCTATTCCGCAACAGGAAATTACAGTAGCGGGGCTTACACAAAATCCTGGTTATTAAAATTAATTTTAAAAGAATCTATTATGAAACAAAATAAAATTC
>DATCES010000413.1:0-4696 GCA_036509935.1 Mucilaginibacter sp. | reverse complement strand
AGCTTTGATTTTGCAGGAATATCGGCATGTTTATCCCCCGGCTCCCGCTTATCACTTGGAAAGTAACGGCGTATGGTTTCGAGATTAATCTCCTTGTCACCCTCGCGGAAATACTTGCAGATCATCTTTGTCCAAACACTTTGCGTTTGTGAAAACATCAGTTCTTTGCCTTCGGGCGTTTTGAGTTCCTGCATTTGTAAATAAAGGTGTAATACCGCGTTACGGTGACCATCGGCAATATTTATATAATCTCCTGAATCCAATGAGGTTGCTTTTTTAAGTTCCGCTTTTAAATGGAGTATCTGTTGTCGAAGTACATGTATTTCAGAATCCTGTTTTACGATAACCGCATCATTGGATTTGTGGATGTTCCAACGATCAAGCGAAATCAGTATTTCCGTAAATTTTTGTAGCCGTGCTATTTCACGCTCGCTGCGTATATGGTTCTTGTCATAGACATCCCTGCCCATTAATACATTTAGCTGCCTTTCGATTAGTGACCAGAAATATTTAAAGAAGATTTCTTCCGTACCATCGGTATGATTTGCTAAATAATAAGTTAGGTGGCGATGGTAAAATTCTGTTACGCGATTAGCACCTATAGCAAATATTCTTTTAAAAAAGTGTTTTAGAAACTGCGACCTGTCCCAACTTAAGGGGTTGCCTAAGTCCAAAGTGTCTGACGTAAAATCAAAACGTTCGCGAGGTTTAAAATATGTTACGCTCATAGGTAGGTAATTTATTCAAAAATAGCTATAAAATAAACCCTAATATCGCGAATAACATTCTAACAGCGCTGAAACCAATTTTCGATAAGGATCAGAAAAAAGATACTTACAGTTATCTCAAACCCGGCTATATCCAAAAGTTCAATACGATACCGGTTTATGTACCGAAAAAGGTTAAAAATAAACCTACAGTCCAAGATGTGGTTTAATCAATTCAAAGATAGGCGCTGCAAGCAGGCTGGTAAAGGTGCCTATTCCGACCTGCTTTATTAAGGAGCCAATATTTAATAACTGCGGCTTAATGTCTTTATCTCTTTCTAATTGGGTGATCGCATAATCCATTTCCATTGCAAAGTCTTTTCTAATCTGATCATTAACACTTTGAATATCTTTTTTTATCAGTTCAAAAGCTTCTTTTATGTCTTTCTTTTGATAGTGATTATGTTGTGTTTGTACCGAATGATCTGAATTTTGTTGAAATTGTGTGGGCGCATTAATGCTGCCAACATTGATCGTGTTATTATTTACTGTATAAGGTTTAAGCTGTTCTTTGTCTTTCGATTCTTTTTGATCTAGCCACTGTTCAAATAATCCTGTGACCACCCCTGAATTGGGCCGTTTTTGCAACATCGGCAAAATCACATACCGCATATGTTTAAAAAATTCATGGTGTCCTTGCTTGTTCTTTGTTAAATAGTGTTGATAATGATGCTCGATCAGCCGGTCAATATCATAAATCGGCTTCCATTGCTGAAGCTTGTTTATAAACTGTTTATCGTAGTCTTCTGCTGTTGTACCTCTATAAGTTGTTTTACTAACATACCCGCTTGTACCCCAGTGATCGCTGCCTCTGCGGCCTACGGTAACCCAAGGCAATTGCGCGCCGAGATCGCGTAAAGCCAGCGCTTCTTCGGGCAGGTCCTTATCTTCATTAATATCAAAAAATGTATTCATATCTAAATTATTAAAGCTTGCTCCCCAGATTTTCTTCCATCTGAAGGCTGGGATGCCCTGCGGCAGAATAGTCTATATAATCGCCCTCATAGTCTAATACACGGAGCAGTACGCGGTGAAAAACAGATTCATAAGCATGCGTGAGTTTAATGTATTTTTTAACTTCTTTATCTTCACTGTCTAATGGGCCGTGGGTCATAGCGTTGCGTGCTTGCATCGCCTGATTTTCTATCGCTTTACTATTAAAATTAAATTTCAAGTGTGTGAAGAATAATTTTATTTTTTCACCAACGCCGATCGAAAATGGGTTTTCGAGTTTATCAATGACCCTTTTTTTAAAATCAAATGCATCCAATTTGTCCTTTACACTTTTTAGGTCATCGCTAATTAACTTATGGTATTGATCTTTCTCATTTTTAGAATAAGTTCGGGTAAGTTTGTTCGCTGCTATATATGCTTCAGCCAGTGTTTCTAGCCCGCTGGAAAGGATCGGTAAATTAGTACCGATGGCCAACTCCCTGGCGATCCAATATTTCCAAAGGACATCTTTTAAATTGTAGGCATCACGTTTTTCAAGATAAGCTGGAACGAGTTGATTTAATATAATTTCGATTTTACCCCAATCTTCATAATGGTTAAAACTGACAGGCGGGCGGGCGGATGCGCTGCATTTCGACATTACATTGTCTCCCCACGGGCTATAGGCGGTCTTTTTCACTAACAGGTCCGATTTATCCAAATGCGATTCGCCCACTTTAAGCAGGTGGGTTCCGAGTATAAAACCGACGATCTCGGAGATAGATTTACGTTCGTCAACTCCCGGAATAGTCCTATCTTTCCGCCTGTATTCAAATAGTATTCCTTTACTCCATTCCGGTAAGTAGTGCTGGGCTACTTCCTGCACGATAATGTAGTGAGATGGAGTCTCAATGAGAAAAAAATCACTTCCGCTGCCGCCGCCTTCTCTTGCAATATCTATCGGGTCATTAATATCCTCGTCAAGGCCGATGCGAATCTTGGCCGTTCTGGTTACCTCCTTTCTCTTGGTTGATCTCGGCCAAAAGAAATTTGTTTGACCGCAAATGTAAAATTCAAGAAGCTTTTCCGTTTCCTCAGGCGTATAACCATTATCGGTATAATCTAATTCAAAGGTGATTACCTTCGCATCAAAACTAAAACGTGGATCTGACATAGATAAGGGGCCTTTTAATTTATGAGCCCCTAACAAAGCGCCTTTCAGGGCAATTGTTTCCCAGCCTGTCTTCGATCCTTCAATGCATTCCATTTCCATAAACTCACCAGCAGCAGGATCGGTGACACCACCTTTGTAAGTTATCGCGTCTTTGTTCGTTAGAATGCCTGTAACATTCCCCATTAACTTATAATCTTCGCCTCTGAATAAGCTAACCTTACTATCACTTGGGAGTTGGTATATACCTTTTTGACAGCGGATATGAGTGAAATCTAACGGCCAGTCGAAAAATTCCCATTCAAGCAGGGCCATTGGATCATTGTTTTGTTTATTCATGTCTAAATTTATCGTAGCAAGTTATCCAAATTTGTAAATTCAGTCAGCCTTTTTTGTTTTGTCCTGTAATTACCCAGTGATGTATTCATGGCCCAGGTCAATTTCATAATCACCAGTAAATTCCGCCTGCCAATTATTATATTCTTCAATTCGTTCAGGGTAGCTTCGTTGGACATAATAACCGAACGTGTTGATTGCTAGGTTACAGGCCATTTTAGCTGTCCATGCGAGATGGACAGGGTGCCTTAATGGCACCAAATAACTATTGCCATCTCTATCAAAATAAATTTTGTCTTTCATAATATTATTACCGTGAACCGCTTTCGACCAATGTCGATAGAGTATCTCGTAAAAGGTATATTTATTTAATACCCTAGCCATTGATTCGATACTATCCACGCCATCAAATAAATTGTACCAATATATTTTCCCTGATTTTCCCTGCTTAATTCGGTTATATTCGTCAACTGCCGATTGAAGTTCAGGACTTTTAAGATATTCCTCTACTTCTTTGATCTGTGCACGTATGTTTTTGCCATTAATGCCACTGCCGAAGTTTATGATACTTTCTTTAGAAAAGTTATTTTTGGCTTGCTTATATGCTTTACCTTTAGGGTTCATTTTCTCCAATTCTTTTAACTGGTTAATTTTTTCAACTACCCAAAAAGCGTCGGCCCGCAGGGAAGTATTTTTATCATAAATAAAATGTATTGACAAATTGATCTCAAACGCACTACGCAACAAAGATTTCGCAGGCTCAGCCGATCCGGCTTTTATCAAAACAGACACAGCATCGAGCATGTCTAGGAAATAACGCAGATACAGTTTTATTACATTCAGTTCGGGCCTGTCTTCTTTATATGGCCATAGCAAAATATGCGTACCGTAGTTGACCGCTTGCTCTACATAATAAGAATATCGTTTCAGGATATTTTGAATATTCTGGTCTTTTTCCCTAATAAGAATTTCATCGTTCTCCTTTATTGCCATTTAACTTTTCATGCTTGTACTGCGTTTCTCCCGTGTTAAATTTCCTCCCAAATATCCGCAAGAGCGGTTTCTATAGGCCTCTGGTGTTCGTAATAAACGTTTACAACTCCTAAATATGTCGGATCGATAATCCGGTTTATACCGTTTTCAATATCTACTGCGATTTCTTGACGAAAATCTAAATCTAATCCCCAAAATACCCTGGCTGTAAGAAACATGGCAAAAGGGAAAGCGGTTCGCAGAACGTTTTTATTGTCTGCGGGACGTAGCTGGCGTATTAATTCACGTGCTGTATTGATGGGTGAAACCCAAAAATGACTGCGCCATGTGCTGTGATCCGGAAATTTCATTTGTAGTCTTTGTTGATCGTGCGTATAAAGCAATAACTGCGCAAGCGGCAAGTTATGATGTAGCCTATTCAATTGCGCCATATCCATAGACTCGAAATTCCCTGATCGAAAGTCCCGCTTTGCTTCTAGGCAAGCTACCCCTTTTA
>DATCES010000412.1:0-3742 GCA_036509935.1 Mucilaginibacter sp. | reverse complement strand
TAATGGCATCGGCTATAGATATGGATGTATGGGTATAAGCGCCGGCATTTAATGCAATACCGTCATAGCTAAAACCAACTTCGTGCAGTTTATTTATGATTTCACCTTCAACGTTACTTTGGTAATAATCAATCAACACATTTGAATAACGTTTGCGTAGCTGCAAAAGGTATGTATCAAAATCAGTATTGCCGTAAATTGATTTTTCGCGAACGCCAAGCAAGTTTAAATTCGGGCCGTTAATAATTTGTATCTTCATCACTTCAAACTTAACGAAAAACATTAAAAAAAATAAATTGGATTGGCATTCAGCAATAAAAGGTTTCCAGGCTTATTTAAAATTAGAAAGGTCCCTTTCAGAAAACTCTATTGAAGCTTACAGCAGGGATATTGAAAAATTATTTCAATTTTCTGATAGTCAGACAGATAAACTTTATCCTGAAACAATTACTTTAGGCAATTTACGCGAATTTATCGGCTGGATAAACGAGTTAGGTATGATCCCATCCTCGCAAGCCAGGATATTATCGGGCATAAAAGCTTTTTATAAATACCTGCTGATGGAGGATCAGATAAAAAGCGACCCATCGGAATTACTCGAATCGCCCATAATTCAGCGAAAACTTCCTGACACGTTAAGCATCAATGACATTGATAAACTGATAGGTGCTATTGATTTATCAAAGCCTGAAGGGGCGAGAAATAGAGCAATACTTGAAGTGCTGTATGGCTGTGGCCTGCGGGTATCAGAGTTAACGGAGCTTAGATTGTCAAACCTGTACCTTGATATTGAATTTATAAAAGTAGTAGGCAAAGGCAGTAAGGAACGTTTGGTGCCTATAGGGGGTCCCGCTGTTAAAGCCTTAAAAATATGGATGGATAATATAAGGGTACATGTCCCGGTGAAAAAGGGGGAAGAAGACCTGGTGTTCTTAAACCGTAGGGGGTCACGGCTAAGCAGGGTGTATATATTTATGATTATTAAGGATTTAGCAACGCTTACCGGCATAAATAAAACAATCAGCCCGCACACCTTCAGGCATTCGTTTGCCACGCACCTGGTTGAAGGCGGCGCCGATTTGCGTGCCGTACAGGAAATGCTGGGCCATGAAAGTATTACCACTACCGAAATTTATACACATTTGGACAGGGAGTATTTGAAGGGGACAATTATTCAGTATCATCCGAGGAGTTGAGGTATAGCAGCAGGTTTTAGTGGCAGTAGCAGTTTGCACTTTTCCCATTTCTAAATACTGTTACTGCCACTAAAACCTGCTACTAAATGGCTGCTTTCACCATCCTGTCCCTGCCGCTCATATCTTTTCTTAACTCAATATCTTTGAAGTGTTTAGATTTTAATAAATCAATTATTTGCTCACCATAATTCTCATTTATCTCAAAAAATAGTAACCCATTTGGAACAAGATGAGATACCGCAAAATCAGCGATGGCTTTATAAAATATCAACGGATCATCTCCCGGTACAAAAAGAGCTGAATGTGGCTCAAAATCAGTTACATTGCTGTGCATTTGCTCTTTATCCACCAGGGTAACATAAGGGGGATTGCTTACTATAATTTCGGATTTACGATTTACGATTTCGGATTTAAAATTTAAAATATCAGCCTCAACAAAATCTACCGGAACCTGGTTTAAATCAGCGTTTTCTTTAGCAGTGTTCAAGGCATCAATTGATATGTCAATTGCAGATACTTTAAAGTTAGGCAATTTTTTTTTCAGGCTGATAGCAATGCAACCGCTCCCTGTGCCAATGTCCAATATATTACCTGCTAACTGCCCACTGCCTACTGCAAACTGCCTGCCGTCCACTGCCCACTGGTCACTGCCAACTGAAGAAATCACCCATTGTACCAATTCTTCTGTTTCCGGGCGGGGAATAAGCACAGATGGGTTGACATAAAAAGGAAGGCCATAAAATTCGGTTTTGCCTAAAATATACTGGATTGGCTTGCCTGTTTTTAGCTGTATTAAAGTATCCGCTAATTTTTCAGCTTGTTGATTTGATACCTCCAGTTCGGGAAATGCTTTGATTTTTGCTTTTGATAAATTGCATATTTCGCTTACAGCCATAAGCGTAATTGCTTCTGATTCGTTTGCATCATATAACTTAATCAGGCCATGCCGGTAATCAGTAAAAACATCCTTTGTAGTTTTCATGCAACAAAGTAACATAAAAGCTACTTTTGCAGCATGGTGGAACATGAAAAATATATGCGGCGCTGCCTGGACCTTGCCGCATTGGGTATAGGATATGTAAGTCCGAACCCAATGGTAGGCGCTGTTGTTGTTATGGATACCGCCATTATAGGCGAGGGCTACCACCATAAATACGGCGGGGCGCACGCAGAAGTGAATGCGATTGAACAGGTAATCAGCAATTTTACTGATTCATCCGAATTATTAGATCAATCAACACTTTATGTTTCATTGGAGCCTTGCGCCCACTATGGCAAAACACCCCCATGCGTTGATTTGATTATTAAACACAAAATCCCAAAGGTAGTGGTCGGCTGTGCCGACCCTTTTGAAGCAGTAAATGGCAAAGGCATAGAAAAGCTGTTGGACGCTGGTGTTAACGTGGTCACCGGGGTTTTAGAAAAAGAATGCCAGTGGCTTAACCGCCGGTTTTTTACCAGGGTACAAAAACACCGTCCGTATATTATATTAAAATGGGCACAAACGGCAAACGGTTTTTTTGCACCGGATGATAACAGTCAGTACTGGATCACCGGCCCCGGATCGCGCAGGCTGGTGCATCAATGGCGCAGCGAAGAAGATGCCGTTTTGGTAGGTAAAAACACGGCGGCCATTGATAACCCGCAGTTAGACGTGCGATATGCACAAGGCAAATCGCCAAAACGTATTGTTATTGATCGCAGGCTTGAACTAAATCAAACCCTGAACTTATTTGATCAGTCTGTTGAAACATTGGTATTTAATGAAATAAAAACAGGTATTGAGGGTAAAAACAAATATATCGCCCTTGAAGATTTTGACAGGTATGTGCCCCAGTACATTTTATATCAATTGTACCTGCAGGATATACAATCAGTTATTATTGAAGGCGGCGCTTACACGTTAAATTCATTTATTGAAGCAGGTTTATGGGATGAAGCCCGTATTTTTACGGGAACAACGGTTTTAAAAAAAGGTATAAAGGCACCTGTGATAACAGGCATAGAAACTGAGGGGTTTTCATCGGGCCCCGATAAACTGAACATATTATTCAATGTTATTTGACGACAGGTACCGGACAATCGAAAAACCGGCAGAAGGCATATTCCGTGATCGCGGGAGCAAGTTTCTGGCTTTCGCCTACCCGATAAATTCTGAAAATGATCTTAAAAGTATTCTTTCCCAATTAAAAAACGAACATCCGAAAGCAAATCACTACTGCTGGGCCATACGGCAGGGCACCGACCGTTCTGTTTTCCGGGTAAATGATGATGGCGAACCTTCGGGAACCGCAGGCAGGCCAATTTTGAATATTTTGCTTTCCAATGACCTTACAAACATAGTTTTAGTAGTAGTACGCTACTTTGGCGGTACGTTATTAGGTGTACCGGGGTTAATAAATGCTTATAAATCAGCAACTGAAGAAGCTTTAAAACAAGCGAAAATTATTGAA
This sequence comes from Mucilaginibacter sp., assembly GCA_036509935.1. Classification (GTDB taxonomy): domain Bacteria; phylum Bacteroidota; class Bacteroidia; order Sphingobacteriales; family Sphingobacteriaceae; genus Mucilaginibacter. The sequence goes on along the minus strand of DATCES010000412.1, from coordinate 93 downwards.
AAAACAGTTAATGACATTTATACCATTAAATTTGACTACCTGCAAATGAATGATATAATGAAGATAATTAAAGATGATGAGATAACCATCATC
>DATCES010000411.1:0-9551 GCA_036509935.1 Mucilaginibacter sp. | reverse complement strand
ATCAACGTAGTTGATCAAGCGCAGGGTATTAAAAAATATGATTTTGATACCGCAAACGAAAAAAAAGTGTAATGGATTTGTTAAAAAAAATAATAAATAAACATACGCTGGCATTAGCCAGTAATGCGGTTATGCCCGTTGTAGGAATGCTTACGCTATCCCTGCTGGCACATTTCCTTTCCAAAGCAGCATTTGGCAACTGGATATTATTCCTGATAACCTATACGCTATCGAATTTTTTCAGAAGCGGTTTTTTGCAAACCGCATTAGTTAAATTTTATTCGGGGGCCGGCCAGGAGCGTGCATTAAATGTAGCCGGGTCAACCTGGTTCCTGGGGTTTGCCCTTACCCTAACATTAGCCTCTTTAAGTTTTTTAGCTTTTTTATTTTTTCACGTTGATGTTTCTACCGAAATAATTATCAAGTGGTTTGGTATTATTTTTCTTAGTTCACTGCCTTCAAATATTGCCTTGTGGATATTGCAGGCCGAGGAGCGTTTTGACAGGATATTTATACTTCAGTTAATTGGCCAAGTCTGTTTTTTTTTAGCCATTGTTACGTTAATAATTTTCCATCAAACACATTTTCAGAATGTTATTTACGCATATTGCATATCAGAAGCACTTACCAGTTTATTTGCCTTAGTAACCGGGTGGGCAAACATTAGGTCAATAGTTTACAAAAGCCGGGTTTGTATTAAAGAATTAGCTAATTTTGGTAAATACAGCGTAGGCACCTCCATTAGTTCGTACCTGCTAAGGGGCTCGGATACTTTCATCATAAAATTTATGTTTGTTAATCCTGCTTTTGTTGGCATATACTATCTTCCGCAACGACTTATGGAGATAATTGAAATCCCGTTGCGGAGTTTCATTGCCACTGCTATGCCTGCAATGTCGGCTGCATCATACCGTGATGATACAAAGCTTGTTACTTATATTATGAAAAAATATGCCGGAATTTTAACCATTCTTTTGGTGCCGGTTTTAATTGTCGCTATCATCAGCGCTTATTTGTTAATTGATGTAATTGGGGGTAAACAATTTGTGCAAACAGAAGCGGCCAATATTTTCAGGATATTTATGTGTTTTGCCATACTGTTGCCCGTTGACCGTTTTTTTGGGATAACCCTTGATATCCTTAACAAACCGCACATAAATATGATAAAAGTAATATTGATGCTTACTGTTAATGTGGTCGGCGATTTTATAGGTATATATATTACACATAGCATTTACGGGGTGGCGCTTGCATCTATCTTTACTTTCCTGATAGGTATTCTTTATGGATACTGGATGCTTAAAAAGTTTTTAAATTTCACATTGATGGATATAGTCAAAGTTGGTATCATTGAAACAAAGTTGATAATTATTGATTTGCCAAACAGATTTAAAACAAAAGATAACATAAAAAATATATAGGAAGCAAATTTTTATGATCAACAAATACCCCACTGATTTTTATTATGAGCCTTGAGAAACAGCATATAATTATTTTTTCGCAGATGCAATTTGACAGCCCCATGGAATCAACAAATTACACTATTGCAAAACACCTGGCGAAGGATAATTATGTTTATTATGTTGACAGGCCTTATACCTGGCGGGATTATGTACATTTTTGGGGCACGCCCGGGTTTAATGTCCGGAAACCACATTTTTTTTCATCAAAAAATAGTTTTATTGAAACGGAAATACCGAATTTAAAAATTATTATTACGCCCCCGGTACCTTCTATCAATATGCTGCCCGAAGGTAAATTATATAGGCTGGCCCTTAAAATCAATGAATTGATAGTGGGTTCCCGTTTAAAAAAAGTAATTAAACTACTTAATATTAAAAGCTTCATTTATATCAACTCTTATAATTTCTCTTTCCCAACGCTCCATAAATTAATTAACCCCGTTTTAACCGTATACCATTGCGTTGACCCGATAATAGAATATTATCAAACTAAACATGGATTGATATCTGAAGACATATTAGTGAGCGGTGTTGACCTGATCGTATCTACCAGCAAGGAATTATGTAATCAAAAAGCATTGTTAAATAAAAACTCCTTTTTTATACCGAATGCCGCTAATATAAGCCATAGCCAAAAAGCGTTAGATCCTAAATTGCCCGTTGCATCAATTTTATCGGGTATAAAAAAACCAATAATCGGATATTTCGGTAACATAGAGCGCCGGATTGATTATGATTTAGTGCAGGAACTTCTAAAAACTAACAGGGATAAAAGTTTCGTTTTCATCGGACCGGTTGATTATTACTACATAAAAGAGGATAGCGCCCATCCTAATCTGTATTTAAAAGGCCCGGTGCCTTATGAGGAAATGCCTGCTGTGCTGAAAGGGTTTGACGTGGCAATAATCCCTTTTAAAAAAGATGAAGTGAGCAACACCATTTTCCCGCTTAAACTTTTCGAATACCTGGGCGCGGGCAAGCCTGTTGTTGCAACTGATTTTAACCCCGACCTGAAAGATTATACGGATGATACCGTTACCTACTGTGAAAATGCCAAACAGTTTTCGGATGCAATTGAAACGTGTTTACATGATACGGATTTGTTACAGCAAAAAAGGCTGGTTATCGCTGCCGGTAACACCTGGGAACATCGCATTATTGAAATAAAAAACCTGATAGAGGTAAACCTTAATAAAAAAATAAACTGACAGCCGCCATGCATTGCGGTTCCAGTTAATTTTTTTTAATATTACCCCTACCATTTTCGCAATTATATACGTATAACTTTGGTACAATGGAGATCATTAAGTTTATTGCAGCAACAATTACAACGGTAATTTTTATATACCTGGGTATATACAGTTTATACCTGTTTATATTTTCGGTAGCGGGTAAAATAATTAAAGTAAAAAAACCGCCTGCAAGTACGGCCTTGTCAAAATTTGTGATATATATATGCTCATTCAAAGAGGACGGGATCATATTGAACTCCGCCGCCAGCGCTACTACCCTGGATTACCCAAAAGATATGTTTCACATTTGTGTAATAGCCGATTCTTTAAAGCCCGAAACCGTACAGAAATTAAAGAAAATGCCCCTGCAGGTATTGGAAGTTGTTTTTGAAAGCAGTACAAAATCAAAAGCCTTACATAAAGCTATTGAAAATACAACAGGTAACTTTGATGCCGCGATAGTTTTTGACATTGACAACATTGCCGCTCCTGATTTTCTTTACCAGATAAACAATTACTTGCAGGCCGGCAACAGGGTAGTTCAAGGGCACCGGTTAGCTAAAAATACCAATACCCCTATAGCTGTTCTGGATGCCATAAGCGAAGAAATTAATAACCATATTTTCCGCAAATCACCACGGGTATTTAATTTTTCAGCTGCCATCATCGGATCGGGAATGGCCCTCGAATATAAATTATTTAAAGAAGTTATGCTTCAAATAGATGCTGTTGGCGGTTTTGATAAAGAAATGGGCTTATTGCTGACCCGAAATAAAATTAGGGTTGCTTATGCTGAAGGTGCGCTGATTTATGATGAAAAGGTTAGTAACCCCGAAGTATTTAAAAAACAAAGGCGAAGATGGTTATCGGCCCAATTTAATTTGTTTAAAAAGTATGGGGCCAACGGCTTAATGGAGCTTTTTAAATATGGCAACCTTGATTATTTTAATGAGATATACCAGACTGCAATTTTGCCGCGTATTTTGATGCTGGGTTTAATGCCCTTTATGCTGATAGTTTCGGTTATTACGCCAGGTATTGGGCCGGGCTGGCAATTGTGGTTAATAGCTACCGCTTGCTGCTACGCCGGCATTATTATAGCAGTGCCGGCAACATTCTTTAATGATAAACTTTTAAGCGCTGTTTTAAAAATACCCTTTATATTTTTCACGATGGTTTTGTTGTTATTTAAATTAAAAGGCGCCAATAAAAAATTTATTCATACCACGCACAGCAGTGATGCGTGACAATCTGTATAAATGTAAAATAATGGTTGCTTTAAAGGCAAAATGGTACTTTTATTGAAACAATTGCATGATAAAATTGAAATGATACCGAAAGAAAATAAAGTATGAGTGACCCTGTATATAACGGCAATAAAAATAGTTGGAACGATACCTTTGCAGAATATCCGAAGGAAAAAACGCTCCCATATTTCCTTAACAAATGTGCTAAACAGTACCCTGATAAAATTGCACTCAAATTTAACGGGAATACGCTGACCTACAAAAGTTTATTCGAAAGTTCAAATAAACTCGCAAAGTTATTAATCGGCAACAATATAAAAACAGGCGATATTGTGGGCCTGGCGCTTGACCGCTCTCCGGGAATGGTGATTGCGCTTTTAGCTATTCTGAAATCAGGAGCAGCCTATGTGCCCCTTGATCCTGAATACCCTAAAGACAGGATAGAATTTATGCTGGAAGATTCATCAGCCAAAGTTTTATTAACATCCCAAAAATATAAAGATCATTTCCGTTCCGGTGCAAATGAAATATTAATAGAAGATGCACTTGCAAAACTCGCGGATTATACTTCAGACGAACCTGAAATAAATTTGAACAGCGCGGACCTGGCTTATGTGCTTTATACTTCCGGATCAACAGGTAAACCAAAAGGTGTACAAATAAGGCATTATAACCTTGTTAATTTTTTGCTGAGCATGCAAAAGGCGCCCGGAATGAATGCGGGTGATAAAATTCTGGCAGTAACCACCATCTCATTTGACATAGCAGGGCTTGAACTATACCTGCCGCTGATATGCGGTGCGCAGCTCATTTTATCAAATTCCGAAACGTCAAAAGATGGCCGTTTATTGCTCGACCTTGTTAAAGATGAAAAAATAAGTTTTATGCAGGCAACGCCATACACCTGGCGTATGATGCTTGAAGCTGGATGGGAAAATCACCTGCCCGTTAAAATACTTTGCGGCGGCGAGGCATTACCTAAAGACCTGGTAAGCAAATTGACCCCCCGCTGCAGCGCCTTATGGAATGTGTACGGCCCGACTGAAACCACTATCTATTCAACCTTAAAACTTATTGAAAGTGATGCGGATATTAACATTGGCCGGCCTATTGCAAATACGCAGGTTTATATTTTGGATGAAAATTTGAATAACCTTACTGATGGGTCGATAGGTGAAATTGTTATTGCCGGGGATGGCGTAGCCCAAGGTTATTTAAACAGGCCCGGATTGACAGCTGAAAAGTTTATTGAGGATACCTTTGCTGAAAACCCCGGCGGGAAGATGTACCGTACCGGGGACCTGGGAAAATTTAAAGAAAACGGCGAAATTCAATGCCTGGGCCGTATTGACCACCAGGTAAAAGTACGGGGTTACCGCATTGAGCTGGAGGAAATTGAGCATACATTAGTAACTCAGCCTGGTATAAAAGAAGCTGTGGTTATAGCCCGCGAGGATAACCCGGGCGACCCACGTTTGGTGGCCTACGTGGTTTTAACGCCTGATGCCAAAGCTGATGGCCTTAAAGCATTATCAAATAGCTGGCAGCAGGCACTAATGGCCGTGCTTCCGGAATATATGGTGCCTGATGATTTTGTATTGCTTAAATCCATCCCGATAACCCCCAACGGAAAAACAGACCGCAAATCATTACCAAAACCTGATTATAATTTAATTAACCGTAACGGCGAATATGTTGCGCCACGCACTGATGTTGAAAAGCAGGTTGCTGAAATATGGCAAGAATTAATGGGGCTTGAGAAGATCAGCATTTTTGATAACTTTTTCGCGCTGGGGGGCCGCTCACTGGTAGCGGTGCAGATAATGGCGCGCATTGAAAAACTGACCGGGAAACGCCTGCCCCTGGCAACCCTGTTTGAACACGCTACTATCGAAAAATTGGCATTGCGGCTCCATGTGGATGCTAAATCAATTACCTGGGATTCGCTTGTGCCCATAAAGCCCAAGGGCTCAAAAATGCCGCTATATATTGTACATGGCGCAGGTTTAAATGTATTATTATTTAACGCCCTGGCTATGAATATGGATGAGGAACAACCCGTTTACGGCCTGCAGGCAAAAGGGCTGAACGGCATTGATGAACCATTGGACGTGATGGAAGAAATTGCCGGTAATTACATATCAGAAATTCTGGTGCAAAATCCAAACGGGCCTTTTGCCCTTGCAGGGTACTCGCTTGGGGGTACAATAGCCTACGAAATGGCCCACCAGCTAATTGACATGGGCAAAGAGGTGAAAATGCTTGCAGTGTTTGATACCTACGCTGACCAAACCGACATTTATGACCCATTTTTTAAAAGGAATTATAAACGCATTTCGCTTTTTATGATGAAACTGCTTTATAGTTTTGTTTTGTTTTACGAAGACCCGAAAAGGGCCATTGAGTATAAAACTGTAATTATCAAACGTATGATTATCAGGCTTGTATGGAAACTAAAGGGAAAAGAAGTAAAAAGAGAAGGCTTTTTTGCTTACGATAACGAAATTGATGAAGCAAGCGCAAAGGCAAAACGTAATTACTACCAAAAACCATTAAATATAACCGTTGATTTATTTAGGGCCAAAAAAAAGACCTTTTACATGGCTGATTTTGATTACCTCGGTTGGTGCAGGTTTGCGCTTAAAGGTGTAAACGTTCATGATATACCCGGCGAACATAATACCATATTTGCGCCACCGAATGATGAACAGTTTGCAATAGTGCTACAACAATGCCTCGACAGGGTATCTGCAACTAAATGATGACAAAGGTATCCGTAATTACTGTAAACTTCAATCAGCCAATGATTACTGAAGAGTTATTGCGGTCAATACCGGTAACCGATACACCGCTTGAGATAATTGTTATCGATAACGGGAGCAAAGTAGGTACCTCTGCTGCATGGCAATCAAAATACCCCTCTGTAAAATTTATCCGGTCAGAAAAGAACCTGGGTTTTGCCGGCGGAAATAACCTGGGCATAAACGTGGCAAAAGGCGATTACCTTTTCCTGGTAAACAATGATACCGAATTTACCCCAGGATTAATTGAACAACTGGTTGAAGTAATGGATGCAAATCCAACAGTTGGAATGATCTCACCCAAAATTAAATACTTTCATGATAAAAGTTTAATGCAGTATGCGGGCTATACGCCGATGAATTATTATACCTGCCGCAACAGTTGCATTGGCCTGCGTGAAAAAGATACCGGGCAGTATGACCATATTACCGGGCCAACCGCATACTGCCACGGAGCTGCAATGATGATAAGAAAAGGGGCTATTGAGAAAGCCGGGTTGATGAATGAGAATTTCTTTTTATATTATGAAGAAGTTGATTGGTGCGAACATATAAAGCGGGCCGGTTACCAGGCATGGGTTTGCACCGATGCCCTGATCTATCATAAAGAATCTGTTTCTGTAGGAAAAAAAAGCAAGCTGAAAGAATATTTTATGAACCGCAACCGTATCCTGTTTATCCGCCGCAATGCGCCGGTTTTTAAAAAAGTTATCTTCTTTTTCTATTTTAACTTTTTGGTTGCCCCCCGTAACGTAATAGCTTACATGAAAGATAAAAACTATAATTTTATACCCATGCTTTTTAAGGCTATCTGGTGGAACTTTACCCATGCTACAAACAGTAAAAATTTAGGGTACCCCATTAATACTATCACATGAAAACTATTTTTTGGTTGAGCCTCTTTGTTGTTTTTTACACCTTTATGGGGTATGGTATTTTTCTTTATTTACTTATAAAATTAAAAAGGGTTTTTAAAGGCAAACCAACTACGCTATCGCCTGCTGATGACCAATTACCGGCATGTACCCTGGTTGTGGCTGCTTATAATGAAGAATTATTTATTGAAGAAAAGATTGCTAATTGTACACAACTAAAATACCCCGATGGTAAATTAAAAATATTGTTTATTACTGACGGATCAACTGATAGCTCCCCCGTAATAATTAGCAGGTACCCGCAAATCAAGCTATTGCACCAGCCTGAACGGGCAGGTAAAATTGCTGCGGTACACCGTGCCATGCAATATGTTAACACCGAAATTGTTGTTTTTACCGATGCCAATACATTTTTAAACCCCGATGCAATTATCCGGATTTGCAGGCGCTATGACGATAAAACTGTTGGCGCTGTTGCCGGTGAAAAGCGGGTACAAATTGATGAAAGCGCCGATGCAAGCGCCGCCGGGGAAGGCTTTTACTGGAAATACGAATCTGCCTTGAAAAAATGGGATTCGGAACTGTACTCCGTAGTAGGCGCAGCCGGCGAATTGTTTAGCGTACGGCGCTCCCTTTACCAGGATGTTCCTGCGGATACCATCCTGGACGATTTTATGATCTCGATGCTTATAGCTGCAAAAGGTTACCGTATAGTTTATGAACCCGAAGCTTATGCCATTGAAACCGCCTCGGAAAACGTTTCCGAGGAATTAAAACGAAAAGTAAGGATTGCGGCGGGCGGTATCCAATCCATACTACGTTTAAAAAGTTTATTTAATCCGTTCAAATACCCCCTGCTTTCTTTTCAATACATCAGTCACCGGGTATTACGGTGGACGGTTACACCGTTCCTGCTCATCGTGGTTTTTGCGTTAAATGCTGCTTTAGCTTTTAAACCTGGCGTACCCTTTTATCAATTATTTTTTTTCGCCCAGATTTTATTTTACCTGCTTGCGCTGCTCGGCTTCGTTATGGAAAAAAGGTATATCCGGATAAAAATACTGTTTATCCCATACTATTTTTGTGTGATGAATTATGCTGTGCTGATGGGGATCATCCGGTATTTTACAAAAAGGCAAAGCGCTATTTGGGAGAAAGCGCAACGGAAAGGTGCTTGAGTACTTGGTTGGTGTGTTTATTAATAAACATCGTCATGTGTACCAATATCTAACAAAACAATATTTTCTACATCAGGATTTTCTCGCTAAAGGCATTTGTTTATTAAAGGGAATTTAATTTCTCAATAACTTCTTCCGCTGTAAATGCCGGGAGCTTTCCGGAATGATATTCTTTTAATGAGCGCCTTGCATTTTTTGCCATTTCATCCCTGCGGAATTCTATCTGCCTCTTTTGTAATATTTCCAAAAGCATTTCCCTGGAAGCATAATTCAATTGCATAATATCCTCTAAAGTTGAATTAATCGTTACCATTTATATCAACCAGCCTATCTTTTACTTCAGATATAAATAAAACAGCGCTGCAATCGCAGCCCCGGTTATGGGGCCTAAAACAGGTATCCAGGCGTATTGCCAATCGCTTGTCCCTTTATTTTTTATGGGGATAATAAAGTGGATGATACGCGGCCCCAGGTCGCGGGCAGGGTTAATGGCGTACCCGGTGGTCCCGCCAAGGGAAAGGCCGATCACCCATACCAGGAATGCAACCGGCAATGCGCCCACCGAACCTAAACCTATTGGTATTTTACCCGGGGTTATTTGCGCCCCGGCAATATAAAACACGGTAAATACAAGTACAAAAGCGCCGATGACCTCACTTGTGATATTAGAAATATAATTACGGATAGCAGGCCCGGTACAAAAAACCGCTAAAATGGCATCTGGTTTATTATTGCGCTGAAAATGGTCATAATAC
>DATCES010000410.1:0-3727 GCA_036509935.1 Mucilaginibacter sp. | reverse complement strand
GAAGTGCAAGTAGTCTGCGACTACACAAGTCCCGTCCTGAAAAAAGTTTACAGTTTTAATCCTTAATCCTGATTTTTCACCGCCATACCACCCTTGCTAATCTCCTCAAAATTCCGTATATTCGTGTCAATCGCCAACGCTTTTTAAAATTCATATCCCTCCAAAACGAGTTCGTTGGACATTGCTTTTTTGGGGCATCAGTAAAAAAAAATAATTTTTATCCCTTTTTTCAGCGCTTTTTCCCGTCGTTCTTTGAATTATTATTATATTTATTTGATATACAATGCTTTAGATAAATAATACGCAATTTTTTCTGTGGGGCTAAACGCGTTTAGGTCTGCAAAACGCCAAAATTCTGTGGGGCTAAACGCATTTAGGTCTGCAAAACGCCAAAATTCCGTGAGGCTAAACGTGTTTAGGTCGTAAAAACGCAAAAATTCTGTGTGGCTAAAGCCGTTTAGCCCCACATAACCACGCTAAACGAAGTTTGCAACGTCGGACGAAATGCAAGCAGGCAACTACACTTTAAAGATAGTATGATTTATTTGTTAACACAGCGTTGAATATTAACATGTTGAGGAAATTGATGTGCAGATGCGTCCGCCAGCTGGCGGATGCAGATGTGCGGATTTATCAATTTGTGCAAAGCACTCATTCGGAGAAATTTTGAGGATTTGAAAATAGATGACAGCCTCGTGCGGTCGGGCAAGAGTTCGGATGTAAATTCAAAAATTGATTCAAATTATTTATCAAAATTTGGTAATTGTTTTGTTTTTACCTATTTTTGGTAAAACAAATAACAATGCGTGTTATTATTGAAGATGAGTATTTAAAAGTTTTATTTGATAACGGTTATTCAACTGGCAAGCCAAAATTCAACAAAGAAATTGAATTAAAATTTATCAGCAGAGTAACCCAAATGGAACAGGCAATAAATACTAATGATTTACGTGCATTAAAATCTTTACATTTTGAAAAATTATCGGGTAAGCTTGATAATAAATATTCAATAAGGGTTAATAAAGCTTTCAGAATCATTTTCAGAATTGAAAAGGATGGTAATAATGTACGGTTGGAGGTTATTTGTATTGAAGAATTAAATAATCATTATTCATAAATTATGGGAAATGTATTTGACAAAGAGGGCAATGAGTTAAGAACTCCGATTGCCTTTCATCCTGGAGAATTTCTTTTGGAAGAAATTGAAGAAAGGGGGTTGAAAAAAACTGAATTTGCAAAAAGTATCGGATTATTACCTGGTAATCTAAGCGAATTATTTAAAGGTAAACGCCACATTAATGCCCGTATCGCTGTTAGATTGGAAAATGTATTAGGCGTTAGCGCTGAATATTGGATAGGCTTGCAATCAGCTTATGACTTGAATATAGCAAGGGAATTAGAACATGCTTAATGGGTAAAAAAACATTGATATTGATAATTCCGCACAGTTTCCGCACAATTTTTAATAAAAAACCCGCTTCTAAATAAATAGAGCGGGTTTTTAGTGATCCCAATAGGATTCGAACCTATGACCTACAGATTAGAAATCTGTTGCTCTATCCAGCTGAGCTATGGGACCATTTGTTTAGTTCTAAGACTTTAGCCCGAAGTCTTAAGTCAAAAAGGTACACAATCCGGCTTTGGGCTTTAGATTAAAGACTTAGGACTTCAACGCAGTGCAAAGATGCAAATTTTTCTGAAAATCTTCTTAAAGTGCCTCTTTCTAATGTTAAAAAGCTCCGGAACTATCGGCAATATTGAGCAAAGCTTATTTATCCGGGCAACCCGTCTTCGCAATTAAATAATTTTAAAATAATCCACATAATTCCAACCAATTATAAACCTGTGCATTGCCAGGCAAGCATTTATATGTAAGGTAAACAGTTAATAAAATTAAACAAAATTATTAACTGAACCAAATATTTTGAGTGCCGGAATGCCCGAAAACACACTATTTTTTACTTAAAAAGCTGATTTTTGCTTTTTAAAAATACAAAGTGTCTTTTTTACAATAAGTAAATCATACTTTTATCCGATTTTTTTTTAATAAATTTATTTTATGATCATAATAGCTGACGGTGGCTCAACAAAAACCAACTGGTGTGTGGTTACCGAAGAAGGTAAAAAAGTGTACTTTAACACCGAAGGTTATAACCCCTATTTTTCGAGCACTGAATACATTATCCGGTCATTAAGGGAAAATTTACCTAATGATCTTGAAAAAGACCAGATAACCGAAGTAAATTATTACGGTGCCGGTTGCTCAACGCCCGAAGTGCGTAAAATTGTTGAAGATGCCATGAGTGCGGTTTTCACCAAAGCAAAGGTGTACATTGGCCACGACCTGCTTGCCGCCGCCAGGGCCTTGCTGGGCACCAATAGCGGCTTTGCCGCCATATTGGGTACCGGAACAAATACTTGTATTTATGATGGCAGGGAGGTTGTACAAAATATCGATTCGGGGGCCTATATTTTAGGTGATGAAGGCAGCGGGTGCTATATAGGCAAAAAATTGTTGGTTGACTATTTAAGGGGATATATGCCCGAGGCAGTCCGCAAAAATTTTTGGGACACTTATAAGCTTACGCCGGATGATGTAAACGAACAAGTTTACACACAGCCCCGCGCTAATCGTTTTTGCGCCAGTTTCAGCAAATTTGTATATGACAGCCCCGTGAATATCGAATATTCCCGCAACCTTGTGCGTACTTCGTTTGAAGATTTTTTCCGCAACCTGGTTACCCATTACGCCGGTTATCAAAAATATACTTTTAACTGCATAGGTTCTGTCGGTTACAATTTCAGGAATGTTTTAGAAGAAGTAGTTACCGAAAACGGAATGGTTATTGGCAACATCATCCGGTCGCCGATAGATAATTTAGTAAAATACCATCTGGAACTGGCGCCGAGCCGGATTTGAGCAGAAAGCTTAAAGCAGAAAGCTTTTTGCTTTAGCCTTTTAGCTTTCAGCTAAAAAATCACTTATCCAAATTCATATCATTATGAAAAATCTTAGCGTATTTGCGGCGGTCAAATTTGTATAGTTTGGCGGCGCGGTACGACACGCCTTTTTGCTTTTCGTCAAGTTCCTTTAAAAACCCGAAGCTCAGCATTTTTTTCCGGAAGTTTCGTTTATCCAGTTTCTTATTTTCCACAGCTTCATAAAGTGATTGTAACTGTGTAAGCGTAAATTTTTCGGGCAGCAGCTCAAACGCAATTGGTTGATAATTTAAACGCCGGCGTATTTTATTAAACCCTGTATTAAATATTTCGGAGTGGTCAAATGCCAGTTTGGGCAATTCATTAACCGGGTGCCAGAAAGCTTTCCGGGCAAATTGAGTAACAGGCCTTAATTCCTTTTGCCCGTTAATACGTATCAACGCGTAATAAGCAACAGTAATTACCCTGCCCTGGGGGTGCCTGTTTACTTCGCCAAAAGTATGAAATTGCTGCATGTGCAAATCGCGTAAGCCGGTAAGCTCATATAATATGCGCTCGGCAGCTTCATCTATACTTTCCTCCTGTGCAACAATATAACCAGGCAGTGCGAGCCAATCTTTAAATGGCTCTTCGTTTCGTTCGATGAGTAATATTTTAAGCTCGCCGGCTTCAAAACCGAATATTACGCAGTCAATAGAAAATACTGAATCAAATTTAGGCAGCTTTGTTACTTCCAAAGTCCGATAAATTTTAGATTAATAATTATTAAAATGGTTAACGGCTAAAG
>DATCES010000409.1:0-2601 GCA_036509935.1 Mucilaginibacter sp. | reverse complement strand
CATTAACAGTAAACGGACGGATAAAATTCCCAAATGGCCCAATCTTGCCGACAACGGTGTTAGTTTTTGTATCAGCTATCTTTAACCAGGGCGATGCAAGGTCATCCAGGTAAACATGATTGCCCGATAGCCCATAGAGCGTGTTATGGGACCTTGTAAAGCCAGTTATCTTTTTAATAATACTGCCTGTTTTGCAATCCACCACATTCCATGTTTTATTCTCGAACGAAGGCATGTACATCGTTTTACCATCAGGGGATATTGACATCCTGTCGCATCCGTCTTCCATAGCTTTCTCCCAGATAATTTCCCCGGTACTAAGGTCTACGCGTTGCAGGGTTTCGATAGTACTGATATAAATACTATTAAGCGGGATGCTAACTGCGATCCCCTTAACATTTGATGGTTTTTTATTTGGATGAAAGCCCCGTGTTTCAATACGCTTTACGAATTGATGATGGTGGTCCATATCAAACACCAGCAAACCGTGGCCGCCGTAACCCATGTAGTCGCGTATCCCCGGTACGGCCACATACAGGAAATGGCCCGAAACCGTTGCATTTTTACTGTGAACGGGCTGTTTTCCGGGCATAGCCATAGCTAACAGCAGCATGCCCGGCAGAAGTAACGAAAAAAGGCTGATTTTTGCGTTCATAATTTGTTTTGCAAGTTTTGCAAGCAGGTACATGTTACAATTTTCCTAAAACTTCTTCCAGTTTAACTTCCAGGTCGTTGCCACGGAGGTCTTTAGCGATGATCTTCCCAGTCGGATCAATCAGGAAGTTGGACGGGATGGAGGTAATATAATATAATCCGGCAACCGCGTTGTTCCAGAATTTAAGGTCGGATACCTGTGTCCATCGCAAGCCGTCATTATTAATGGCAGAAAGCCAGGCAGATTTTCCATCTGCTTTGTCGAGCGAAACCCCAAGTATCGTGAAGTTTTTATCTTTATATTTATTGTATGCTTTCACCAGGTTAGGGCTTTCCTGGCGGCATGGCGGGCACCACGAGGCCCAAAAATCAACTAAAACATATTTTCCCCTGAACGATGAAAGGGAAACCGGTGCCCCATTTACGTCTGCCTGTGTAAAATCAGGCGCGGTAACGCCCACCGCAGTATTTTTTAAAGCATCAAGCGAATGTTTAAAAACTTTTGCGGTTTCGGTGCTTTTTAACCTGGGGGACAATGAATTATACAATGCCTCCAGTTCGTCAGGATCCGGCGATGGGCCGCCAACAGAATTTAATGCCAGCAAACTCAAATAACTGTCAGGATTTGCTAAAATGAAAATTTTAAACGTTGCTTTTTCCGCCGATTGCAGTTCTTTATGTTTTGCCTGCATTGCATTCTGAAATTCGGCGGTGTTCCGCTGTGCCGGTGAAGCCGTATCTTGTTCAACTTTAAGTTTTTGCGCCTGCTCCATCAATGGTTGTAATTGGGCCAGTAACCTTTTGTTGTCATCATTTATTTTTGACCCGGTGATCCGCGCTTTTGTTAGCGAATCCTTGCTGTTTATTTCAAATTCCCCTTTATCAATATAAAAACTTAAATTATCAGACGTGCTATCCAGCGTGTTCAATCCAAAACCAAAACGGTCAATAACCAACAGGGCACCAGTCGGATTCATTATTTGCCCTTTAAAGCTAAAACTGCCGTTGATGATCTGGGCCGAGTCGATCACCCTGTTTGCACCTTCCTGGTAAATAAGGTAAGCACGGGCACGGGTATTCAAATTGCCGATTTTGCTTTTAATTTCAAATGTTTGCGGTTCCTGGGCTAAGGCCACCAGGGGCAATAAAGCTATAATAAATAAAAATATTTTCTTCATCTGTGTCGCAGTGCTGTAAGCTGTGTTAACGTTTAAATAGTAAATGAATTATACTGATCAGTTTAATTTTTGGTAAGTGCGCCACCAAAGATCGGGCATTTCGCCCGAAACGGCGGTTTTATAATCATCATACAGGCATGGCACAAGGTGAAAACGTTCGTTTTTTGACCCCCCTGCAGGGTAAGGTACCTGCATCCACCATCTATCTGATTTTTTGCTTTTTACAAATACCAGTTCATGCTCTTCGTGCTTTAAACGGGTTTTATAAACCAGGTACTGCGATTTAGGATTAAGCGGAAAATCCTTTTTGCGGTTATAAACCCCATCAATAAAATACCATACCATTTGGGCAATCAGCATGGCCGTTTGCCCGTTATTGTCGTATGCCGGGTTAAATTCATAAAAACCAATGGAGCTAAGTTTATCATTAAACCCGGCATAACGGGCAACCTGGCAGGCTTCTTCGCCATAAAAACCGTTTGGGCCGGCATTTGCATTGCCCATTGCATCTGCCGAGCGGATGGCGCCAATATCAAAACTAATCATACCGGCATTACGGATAACAGGCTCGGCAACCGCGATATTGCCGCTTAGCACGCCCAGGCGGTTCACATCAAAATAAAGCTTATCCATAACCCGCAAACTCTCATGGCTGGCAAAATAGGTTTGATAGCCCAGGTTGCTGAAATTGAAAAGATAATTTGGCTCATGTAAAAATATTTTACTGAGATAGGAGGCTGACGTGGTTTCAAGGCCCTCCGTATCTTTG
>DATCES010000408.1:0-6600 GCA_036509935.1 Mucilaginibacter sp. | reverse complement strand
GATTAACATGGCTTGTTAACGAAAAAAAAATAGACTTAGGTTGTTTTCTATGTGTTACAAATGAGAATGGATATATCAATAATGGAAGATTTAAAGTCGCACCTACGTTTTTAACACATCACGGACACACATATAGGCGTGATATATCTTTGCCAGAAAATGAATTTTTTAAAGAAAAGGTCAAAGCCATAGAAGATATTAATTTTAGATGGAAAAATATTTATTCCACAAATAGCAAGTATTCAATCCGTGAATCCAAGTATGCTTTTCTGGAACCCATTTTTATTCGTAATTTTAACACAGCAGATACCTGTTAATTAAATACAAAAGCTATGGCATTGCGAGAATTTACCGGGGAACTTGTAAAATTACATGACGACTTCCTAAACAAGCGCATACACATAATTTGTCCCGCAGCTAACGGCTTGACCGTATTCAATGCTTTTGTTGTGTACCCGGCGGGTATGTCCCATGACAAAGCTGGCCAATTAGCAGAAACCGTTAACATCAAAAATGAGACAGGTACTTTATATCCTATGTTTAATATGACAATAATTCCTTTAACGTTATTTAAAAATAGGAACGACTTTGGCAACGAAGTAATAATGAAAAAACATATCGCAGATTGTTTTGAAGCACACAAAACCTACATAAAATCACCTAAGATGATTTTTGTCTTCGAAAAAAAAGATGATTTTGATTATCAATTAGCAACGAAAGTTTTGCTAAATAATTGGGGAACTACTGATATAGATGTTGAATATTTGGCATCATGAATGGAGTGAATGTTAGATTGCGTTTTGGTTTTGGCCTTTTGTTTTGTTGCTGATTACATATTGACGATTAATGGCAAAGCCTCTTTAATAAATCAGCAGCATTTTTATTACCCAATTCACTTGCTTTTTTCCAATCTGAACAAGCTCCTGATGTCCGTAGTTTCCAACTACGGATTAATATGCCCGGAGACTGTGTCTCCCACTTAGCGCCTGTCTGCCGTTCAGAAAAAAAATGCTGGTACACTTGTGTTCCTCGTACGGTCGCCCTTGATGATGTTTTCCACTCGATATTTTCCGTTTGACGATTCTCCCCCAACAACCGCCGGTCACATTCGCGGCAACCACGAGGATTTCCCCACACAATTAATCGGCAAGGGCAACCACAAGGGTTGCCCCTACGGTATTCGTTCACCCCCAATCCGCACATCCAAAATCTGCAAATCTGCACATCAATTCTCCCATTTCACGCCGAAAACAGCCAATTTACTATGCATGCATAAAAAACATACCGAATACCGTTTTGAACTTCGGTATATTTTGTTAAATATATTGTACTTTTATTGCCTTTATTAACAATTTATTATATCGGTTTTGTAACGAATAGCCAAATTAAATACTAAATGAATAAATTTACTTTATCCCTTGCTATTCCTTTTTGCTCTGCCTACCTTACAAATATCAATTTGCAATACCTTGCAAATCTAAATTAGTAATAAAAAAATTTATATAAACAGCCGTTACAGCACTTATAAAATGAGTTCATCAACCGACACTATTGAAGCGATAGAATTAAACAAGTACAGTAAAACATTTACGCAGGACCCCACCCAGCCGGGCGCCCAGGCCATGCTTTACGGTATTGGTTTAACCGATGACGATATGCAAAAAGCGCAGGTTGGCGTGGCCAGCATGGGTTACGATGGCAATACCTGCAATATGCACCTTAACGACCTGGCCAAACTTGTTAAACAAGGCGTTTGGGAAGAAGATCTGGTGGGCCTGATATTCCACACCATTGGCGTTAGCGATGGCATGAGCATGGGCACTGATGGCATGCGCTATTCGCTGGTAAGCCGTGACGTAATTGCTGATTCTATTGAAGCTGTTGTGGGTGCACAGTATTATGATGCTTTGGTGGCGTTGCCGGGATGTGATAAAAATATGCCCGGTTCGGTAATTGCTATGGGCAGATTGAACCGCCCATCCATAATGGTTTACGGCGGTACAATAAAACCCGGCCATTACAAAGGCGAGGATTTAAACATCGTTTCGGCATTTGAGGCTTTGGGCCAAAAGATTGCCGGAAATATGGATGAAATAGATTTTAAAGAGATTATAAAACATTCTTGCCCCGGCGCGGGTGCCTGCGGGGGCATATATACAGCCAATACTATGGCCTCGGCTATCGAGGCTTTGGGAATGAGTTTGCCGTATTCATCATCCAATCCGGCATTAAGCCCTGAAAAACAGGCTGAATGTTTGGCAGCCGGCAAAGCCATAAAATTATTGCTTGAAAGGGACATTAAACCATCCGACATTATGACCCGCGCGGCATTTGAAAATGCTATTACCGTAGTTATGGTTTTAGGCGGATCGACAAACGCGGTGCTGCACCTCATCGCCATAGCAAAAAGCATTGGCGTAAAATTAACGCAGGATGATTTCCAGGAAATAAGCAACCGCATACCTGTTTTGGCCGATATGAAGCCAAGCGGCAAATACATGATGGAAGACCTGCATAATATAGGTGGTGTTCCGGCGGTAATGAAATACCTGCTGAAATTGGGCTGGCTGGATGGCAGTTGCCTTACCGTAACAGGTAAAACCATTGCCGAAAACATGGCCGATGTGCCCGAAATTGATTTTGAAACACAAACAGTTATACGCCCTGCTGAAAAGCCAATAAAGGCAACCGGCCATTTACAAATATTATACGGCAACCTTGCCGAAGGCGGCAGCGTTGCCAAAATAACCGGCAAGGAGGGCACCAGTTTTGAGGGCCCGGCCCGCGTATTTGACGGTGAGTTTGAACTGATACATGGGATACAAAGCGGCCGCGTTAAGGCAGGCGATGTAGTGGTGATCCGCAATATTGGCCCTAAAGGCGCTCCGGGTATGCCCGAAATGCTGAAACCAACCGGCGCTATTTTCGGCGCGGGCTTAGGCGCTTCGGTGGCTTTAATTACCGATGGCCGTTTTAGCGGCGGTACGCATGGTTTTGTGGTTGGTCACATTACACCCGAAGCTTATGACGGCGGCTTGATTGCTTTTGTTAAAGATAACGACCGGATTGAGATTGATGCGATAAACCGCACCATGACGCTGAAAGTTTCCGCCGATGAAATTGCTGCACGCCGAGTCAACTGGATACAGCCGGAGCTTAAAGCAAAAAAAGGCTTGCTGTATAAATACGCAAAAACAGTTAGCACAGCAGCAGAGGGTTGTGTTACTGACGAGTTTTAGAGGAGAGGTGAAAGGTAAAAGGTAAAAGGTAAAAGGTTTGAAAAGTTTACAATAGCCTCCTGGAAATAACAGAATGAAAATCGGTGAAATCACAGACAAATCGGTGAAATCATAAAAAAAAAATAAAAACGTGGAAACACAAACAATCAGTGAAATCACAAATAAATCGGTGAAATCACAAGCTATAATCGGTGAAATCACAGAGAAATCACAAACAATAACAGGATCGGTAGCGTTATTGGATGCCTTGATTATTGAGGGGGTTGATACCATTTTCGGCTATCCCGGCGGCGCAATTATGCCCATTTACGATGCTTTGTTTGATTACAATGATAAATTGAACCACATACTGGTCCGCCACGAGCAAGGCGGCATACATGCCGGGCAGGGTTATGCACGTACATCGGGCAAAGTGGGCGTGGTGTTTGCAACCAGCGGCCCCGGTGCAACAAATTTAGTAACCGGTTTGGCCGATGCACAGATTGATAGCACCCCTTTGGTATGCATCACCGGCCAGGTATTCGCACATTTATTAGGTACCGATGCTTTCCAGGAAACGGATGTGATCAACATCACCACCCCGGTAACCAAATGGAACTACCAGGTAACTGATGCCACTGAAATCCCCGAAGTTATTGCCAAGGCTTTTTATATTGCCAAAAGTGGCAGGCCTGGGCCGGTGCTGATTGACATTACAAAAAACGCGCAGATACAGAAATTCAGTTACGAAGGTTATACCAAATGCGATCATATCCGCAGCTACAGGCCGAAACCTATCGTCCGTCCGCAATACATAAAAGAAGCTGCCGAACTGATCAATGCAGCAAAAAAGCCGTTCATCATTTGGGGGCAGGGCGTTATTTTGGGCGGCGCCGAACAGGAGTTTAAAGCTTTTGTAGAAAAAAGCGGCATACCTGCCGCATGGACTATTTTGGGCGCAGGCGCTATCCCTACAGATCATCCGCTTAACGTTGGTATGCTGGGCATGCATGGCAATTACGGCCCCAATGTGCTTACCAATGAGTGCGATGTGCTTATTGCGATAGGCATGAGGTTTGACGATAGGGTAACAGGCCGTTTGGACAAATATGCAAAACAGGCAAAGGTTGTCCATTTGGATATTGACCCTGCCGAGATCGATAAAAATGTAAAATCAACGGTTCCGGTTTGGGGCGATTGTAAAGAAACTTTGCCCATGCTTACTGCATTGGTTGAACAAAAAACGCATATCCAATGGCTCGGCAAATTCAAAGATTACATGCAGCAGGAAATAGATGCGGTAATTCATGATGAATTAAACCCAACCTCCGGTGAAATGACTATGGGCGAAGTGATCAAACAGCTTAACGAATTAACCAAAGGTGATGCTGTTATTGTAACCGATGTTGGTCAGCACCAGATGGTAGCCTGCCGCTATGCCACGTTAAACAAAACCCGCAGCAATATTACCAGCGGCGGTTTAGGCACAATGGGCTTCGCTTTGCCTGCCGCCATAGGCGCCAAATTTGGCGCGCCGGAGCGCGACGTTATTGCCATTATCGGCGATGGCGGCTTCCAGATGACCTTGCAGGAACTGGGCACCATTATGCAAAGCAGCGTTGATATAAAGATCATCATCCTGAATAACCGCTTCCTGGGCATGGTGCGCCAATGGCAGGAGTTGTTTAATTCTCGCAGATATTCATTTGTAGATATTGAAAGCCCGGATTTCGTCGCCGTAGCGGCTGCTTACCGGATCCCTGGTAAATGTGTATCCGACAGGGCTAATCTGCCGGATGCATTAAAAGAAATGATGGATACCAAAGGCCCATATCTTTTAGAAGTGATGGTAACCAAAGAAAATAATGTGTTCCCGATGGTACCGGCGGGATGCAGTGTTGCGGAGATAAGGTTGAAATAGGGGCCCCGGCCCCCTAAAGGGGGGGGCTTAAACGCCTCACCTAAATCCTCTCCAAAGGAGAGGACTTGAAAAAAGAGGCTGGCTTCACGAGGATTTAGAACCCTCTCCTTTGGAGAGGGCAGGGTGAGGCGAAATGTGCAGGCCAAGCAAAAAAAACGGGTTTTAAAAAGATTAAAATGGAAAACCAACAAGAAAAACAGGAATTTAATATCACGGTTTACACAGAAAACCAGGTTGGTTTGCTTAACCGGATAGCGATTATATTTACGCGGCGTAAAATCAATATTGATAGTTTGAATACCTCCCCTTCGGAGGTCGAGCGTATTCACCGCTTTAATATTGTGATTACCGAATCAGAAGACGTAGTACGCAAGCTTTGCCGCCAGATTGAAAAACAGGTGGAAGTTTTAAAAGCATATTATCATACCAACGAAAATGTGATTTGGCAGGAAATGGCGTTGTATAAAGTATCTACGGATATTATAGCCGAAAAGGTTAGTGTTGAGCGTTTACTGCGCGAAAACGGCGCCCGTGCTGTGGTTATCCGTAAGGATTATACTGTTTTTGAAACTACTGGCCACCGCGAGGAAACCGATAACCTCATCAACATTTTACAGCCTTACGGATTGATTGAATTTGTACGCAGCGCAAGGGTAGCTATTATTAAAGACAGCGAAGGCTTCAACAGCAAATTACGTGAATTTGAAAGGCTGGAGCCAGGCGAAGATGTGGTTGAAAACGAATATTTAAACCAGGGGCAAAAGGTGTTCACCATGTGATAAGCCCCTCCCAACCCTCCCCGGTAGGGAGGGCTTTTAAGAACAAATTAATTAAAAAAGTCTCCCCTACCGGGGGAGATTTAGAGGGGGCTGGGCTGAATGTTAGAAGAAATAAAACAAAAATACCCAATAGCATACAATGCTATAAAAAAAGCTACCGAAGCTAACGGTTTTAACATGCCTTCGGAGGTGTTGACGTGTTCATTGCTTAAAACACTGGCAGCAACAAAACCGGGTGGCAGGTTTTTGGAGCTGGGCACCGGCACCGGATTGGCAACTACATGGATATTGGATGGGATGGATTCCGGTTCAGCATTAATATCAATTGATAATGATGAAACATTGTTAAATATTGCGAAAGAGAACCTGGGGGTTGATAAGCGCTTAAAATTAATTTGTACTGATGGCGGTGACTGGATAAAACAAAATGAAGGGCAAAAGTTCAGCTTTATTTTTGCTGATACCTGGCCGGGAAAATATTTATTGCTTGATGAAGTGCTTGAAATGCTTGAAAAAGGCGGCATTTATATTATTGACGATATGCTGCCCCAGCAAAACTGGCCAACCGGGCATACCGAAAAAGCAATAAAACTAATAGACGACCTGGATAGCCGCGATGATATTATTTTAACAAAAATGGGCTGGGCAACGGGGATAGTGATTATAACAAAGAAGTAGGTGA
>DATCES010000407.1:0-6960 GCA_036509935.1 Mucilaginibacter sp. | reverse complement strand
TGATCACCAAATATATGATTGAGCAAAGTGCGCCGAAAGTGCCGGTATTAGGTTTAAGTGTAGCTGGCAAAACCGGTACGCCCGAACGAATATGGAAAAAACAGAGTATAAATGACGGCTGGTATGTATTTTTCGCCCCTGTGGCGAAGGGCACAGGAAACATTGTTGTTTGTATCCGTATTGAAGCAACAAAAGGATCGGCGGATGCGGTAAGGCTTGCCGGGCAGCATGTTATTCCGTTTTTATTAAAAAAAGGATACATAAAAAATATGGGGGCGCCTCCCGGCAGTGAAACAGAACCGGCCCAAAAGGGTTTTATAAAACACATTGTAAAGGCGCCGGCTGATAGCGACACAACGGAAAATCAATAATAAACTCATCTTCAATATGTTTGATCTGTTCAAAAAAAATGAAAATAAAGGCCCGAAGGATGTAAAAGCTGTACGTGATACATTGCTGCGCTTTATCAAAGAAGAATTTCAGAAAGCCGAAGGCGGCGAGGGCCGGAATATAAAAGGGGTCAATATTTTTATTTCATGCGGCCCCGGTGAAAAACACATTTATGAAGCTGTTGTTTACGTGGAAGAAAAAGACCGGTTTAAAGATGAAGTGCAGCGGATTGCGGATGATTATGCAGTAGATCTCCCGGAAAATTGGGAAATGGAAATTAGTTTTGAGGATGAATGCCCTGCAGAGGCTATAATAGTTGATACGCTGAACGCAGCTGTTTTTATAAGGACAAGGGATAATACTATACAAAAATCGGGCATGGCATATATCCGTGTTTTGAATGGGGAAGCTGAAAAACCTGAATATAAAATAACGTCGGCAGACGGAAAAATTAATATCGGGCGGGAAAAGAAAGCCCGTGTTGATGAGGGTTTTTTCAGGCAAAATTATATCGCATTCCCTGGTGACAGCGCTAACGAAAGTAATAAATTTGTAAGCCGCCGGCACGCCCATATTGAGTGGAACAATGATAACGGCTGTTTTGTGCTTTTTGCTGATGAGGGGGGCATTCCGCCACGGAATAAGATCAAGATCAGATCTTTAACAAATGAAAATTTAATTAAACTAAATTCAGTAAATATCAGTCATAGACTGATTGAGGGCGACCAGGTAATTTTGGGGGAATCGGCGGTGCTGGAATTTAGTTATAATGCAGAGGAAAACAAGGATGGGTAGAGTTTTTACGATAGCTGACGGGTTAGAAAATATGGGCGCTTTGCGCACGGGCGGGCAAGGGTCTGTGTACAAAGGGCGAAGAATGGGCCCTATCATAAGCGCTGTAAAAATATTGCCAACGCCAATCCATGCCGAAAGCGCGGATGACAGTAACTATAGTAATTTTCAGAACGAAGTTGAAAAGCTGAAGAAAGTAAATGAAGCGCCTAATCCAAACGTTGTTAAGATACTGAATTCGGGGATTACAGAAAGCGGGTCATTGCCATTTATTGAAATGGAGTTTATAGAAGGCCCGGATCTTGAAGAACTGCTGAAACCGCCCCATACCGCGATTTTTACGATAAAAGAAGTGATAAAGCTGGCCGATCAGTTGGCGGGCGCGCTGGCGCACTGCCACAATGTTGGGGTAAAACATGGGGATATTAAAAGCAATAATGTTAAATTCAATATACATTCAGGCAATTATGTATTGCTCGATTTTGGCCTGTCGGTAATGTCTGACGAACAACGGCGGAGCAGTATGCGCCACGCCGGAGCGGTAGAGTTTATGGCGCCTGAGCAAAATGAAGGGCGTATGTTGTTCCAAACGGACATTTACAGTTATGGCGTGGTATTGTATGAATTACTTGCGGGCCAGGTACCCTTCCCGCTAAAAGACAATGGCGAAACTGCCAGAAATTCCGTCATGATCTCACATCTGGAATCAAAAGCACCTGATCTTTTAGCGTTGCGCAGGCAGCATCTGCCCGAAAATTGGTCTCAAAGCCGGCAGGACCTGGAAATGCAAGTCCCCGGATGGTTGTTGAAAATGATTTCCATTTGTCTTGAAAAATCTCCGGAGAAACGTTACAGTAATGGAATTGAATTGCAGGAAGCCATTGTGATTAACAATATTATTGCAGGCCGGCACGAACAGGAGGATAATGTAATTACAGTTTTACAAACAGAAAATGAACAATTGCAGGCCATGCTGCTGCAATATCAGCAGAACGCTATAACTATTAAAAGATCATTTATAACCATTCCAAAATCAGCATTTACCTTATTGATCGTGTTGCTGGTTTCCGCTGTTACTTTTGGGGGATATACTATCTTATCAAAAAAAAAGCCCGTTTCCTTGCTTGTTAAAGGCAATATTTCAAAACAAACCCCTGTTAGTTTAGAGAATACCATTATACCTTCCGTACTAACCCCCATCGCTAATGACACTGTTAAAAAACCGGTAAAAAAACAATTAACCCCTTTAAATGGCAAAAAGAAAAAACACAGGAAAAAGAAGAAAAAATTTTTAGGCCTTTTTTAGCGTTAGCGCGATAATAAACTTTTGCTTTTCAAAAAAGCGGCAATAACATCCGCAAAAAAAACTTAATATCAGGTTTGGCAATTCGGGCTGGTTTTGTACTTTTGCGCCCGGAGAGCTGGCAGAGTGGTCGATTGCGGCAGTCTTGAAAACTGTTGAACTGTAACAGGTTCCTGGGGTTCGAATCCCTAGCTCTCCGCCGGTTATATTTTAAAGAACATCAAAAACGCTGTAAATGAATGATTTACGGCGTTTTCTGTTTGTAGTCCTAACCAAAATAAACCAAATAATCGCATACTTCTGGTGACCTGTTGGTGACCTGTGGGGTTTAAAGCCAAATAGGTCACCAGAAAGCTTATAAGTTACTGTTATTGAGCTTGTTCAGTTATTAAACATCTTGATAGCAGCCATAAAAGGAACTAATTTTATAACTTTTAAAGCTCATACGGCGCTGCATCCCGTTTCTCTCAAAAAACCATATTCTTTAAAAATTGGCCGCCTTTGGAGTTGACAGGTGCCCATTCTTTTGCTTTTTTGCCCCATTCGCTGTAGAGCGCGATATCCTTCTTTTGGTCGCGGTAAAGGAGGGCGATGCTCCAGGCCAGCTGTGTCCGTTGCTCCATTTGGGTAGCGGGAGTTTTATCTATCGCTGTGGTATACGTTTTTATAGCATTGTCCGGATCGTTGGCTGTCGTATAAACAACGGCCAGGTGTATGTAAAGACTTAGCTGACCGGGTAAGTCTGCTATAGCGTTATTTAACGTGCTGATGGCCTTATCATATTGCTTTAACTTATCGTATACATAGCTTAGATTATATGCCAATTCATCCAGCTCGGTCATATGATGCTGCTTGGATACGATAATGCCATCGGTAAAGGTTTTTGCAGCATTGTCCATATCATTGATGTGCATATAGGCAAACCCCAGCTCTTTATAAAACATCGGATTATCAGGCGCATAAGCTACGGCATCCTTTAATATTTTGATTGATTTATCATATTGCCCCAATTCGTTGTACGAGTAACTGAGTTCAAACTCGAGCCCGGCAGCATGAGGATCGGTTGTATAAGCGCTCTCCAGGTATTCCAGCGCCTTTTTTGGTGCCCCGGCTGTATTTAGGTGTTTGCCGATGGTCACTTTCATGGCTACTGAGTTTCGGTCAGTATTGCCAGATTTATAGATGGCGAGCCAGCTCGGCTTAGGATTCACCTTAAAGTCGGCCAACATGTTATCAGTCACCATGGCTACCAGCGAAGTATTGGGCCCCAGCCGCACTTTGAACATAGCATTTTTTAAATAATCTGTCGAGTCGCGAAAGGCGTGACCCTGTGCATCGAGCTGGAAGTAGCCTTCGAGGTTAAAGGTGAACCCCGCCTGGGTATCCAAGTAGATATAGCCGAAGGGGAACTTACCGGTTTTTATATTTTTAGGGAACGCCACCCAATGATCTTCAAGATCATAAGCATGATCGATAAATTGCAGTGGTCCGGTTGCCGGGGCCTGTGCGTGAAGGCTAAATGTGCAGCTTGCTAAAATGATAATGAATAAGTATTTCAAAGCAATTCGGGTTTGGTTTAACAAATATAGTGATTTCTGTTTTGTTTCACGAAATCCATATCCCTGCTGCGGTTGCCATCAGTAATTGAACCACACTGAAACAAAAAGGTATAATTATCGCCTGCCCCTGAGTTTGCAGGCAACGAAAATGCGCTTGCTACGGTGTAGGTACCCATTGCAGCGGCCCCCAATACTGTGGCCTGTTTTATAAAATCCCTTCTTGATGGCGCTTTTAAATTTCGCATCGCATGTTATTGTAAGGTAATATCGAAACCCAAAACTTTCCAGCCGGGGAGGTCAGCCTGCTTTTTAATGATAAGTTTGTCCCCTTCCTGCTGCCATGCAATTTGCTCATCGCTGCCCATCAGTTTTATGGAAACTATTTTCCTATCGTTTAGCTTTGAATTCTTTCCAAGCGATCTGATAATGACATCCCCTTCAGGTATATTCAGGCAAAAAGCATAAATATTGTTTCCTTTTGTAGTAAACCGTAAATCCTCAGCGGTATATTTTATTTTACCTTCATTAAAATTACCCGCTTTTATTACTGCCGTGTTAGCAGGCTTTTCGCCAAAAACTTTCCATGGCCGGGTGCCATATATACCTTCGCCATTTGCTGCGGTCCATTTCCCTATTTCACTTAAAGTTTGCAATATATCCGGTTCCAGGTCGCCCTCTGGAGTTTGCACAATATTTATGAGCAGGTTGCCATTTTTACTTACAATATCCACCAGCATCTGCAATATTTCAGTTGATGTTTTATACTGCTGCCCCGTGCGATAAAACCAGTCGCCAATGGATGTATCCGTTTGCCATGGGTAAGGGCTAATGCTGTCCTGTACGCCGCGCTCCAGGTCCTGCGCCCATTTACCGTTTGATGGCTCCTTGCAATTATAAACAGCGGTTGACTTTCCTTTATGGTAAGCCAGGTTGCCGTTGTAAAAGTTGGCCAGCATCATACGGCCGGTATCACCAAAAGGCAGCCCGCTGTCCGAATAAAGCAGGTCAGGGTGATAGTTATCTACCAGTTCTTTAACATCGTAATACCACTCTTTCATCCACGCCGGGTTGGTGGTGAGCCATCCACGGTCATTCGGGGCAGCTTTGGTGTGGTAAAGATCTGCATATTGCGGGTCGTTGCCATCATAAGGCACCCCTTTAAACGGCCCGGCAGTATCGGCCTTATGTGCCATTTGGAACCAAGTATAGCTGGCCGCAAGATGTTCGGACACGCCAAAATACAGGCCCTCTTTTTTGGCGGCCTTTTGCCACGTCCCCACTACATCTTTATGCGGCCCCATGTTGACCGCATTCCATCGGTGTATCTTTGAGTTCCATAAAAAAAAGTTATCATGGTGGCTCCCCATACTTACAAAGTATTTGGCGCCGGTTTTTTTGTATAGTGCCATTAATTTTTCAGGGTCCCAACGTTCGGCCTTCCAAAGCGGTATAATATCTTTGTAGCCAAATTTGCTGGGCTGCCCATAGCGGGCCAGATGGTCTTTATAATCATCGGTATTTTCCTGATAAAGCTCTCTGGCATACCAATCGCCATGCCGCGGGACAGCCTGGGGGCCCCAATGTGCCCAAATGCCAAATTTTGCATCCCTAAACCATTCAGGGTATTGGTATTGTTTAAACGATTCGTTAGTTGGCTTATAAGGCCCCGGATCAATAGGCAGTTGCTGCGCATGGAGCGGGTTAATTAATGACACTAACATCACCACGGCTGCAACAGCAGTTTTTTTTAATATTTGCGTACGCATCGGTTTACTTTTTTTGGGTTTATAAATTATGTTCATGTATTAAGCGCTTTAATTTACAGACAATCTTAATAAAGCAGCGCCGTGACTGTTTATTTGCTGGTGATAACCTTGTTTGAACTGCCCTGCACCTTGCTTTTTCCAGAGGTCCCTTACGGTTACACTTCCTTTTAGCCCTAATGACGCAAAAGATACATCTACATCACAATTCTTGTCATTTAAATTAAACATGGCTACATAAATATCCTTACTCCCCTGCACATGCGAGTACCATATCATTTTCCCATCCTTTTTATACAATTGGCGGGGATTTTCACCGTGTTGGTTTACTGCCAAAACTTCGCCGTTGTTAAAAAAGCTCAATTCAAAAGGCCGGTTCTCGGGCAGGTTCCCGCCAAGCATCAGGGGCGAGCGAAAAATACACCAAAACGTTATGTGGGTGTATTCTTCATCTTTGGTAAACCTGCTGTAACGTTCTTCGCCAACAGGGCCCCGTTTTGATAGTTTGCCTATCTGTATCATATCGCAATCGGGCCAGTGGCCCGGGCCGCCTATGCCTTCCCATTGTTCGGCATAATCCATCATCCCGGTTATCTCTTTCCAGTTATCCCAAAAATCATCGGCCATGCGCCACATATTGGCATTTTTTATTGCATGGGCAGCCTCTTTTACCGGTGTTGCGCCGGGTGATAAACTAAGCGCTATTGGCCTGCCGCAATTTTCGATGGCTTTTTGGTAACCTTCAATTTCGGGTTCCCGGTATGGCCTTGCAATGTCATCAACCTTAATAAAATCAACACCCCACGAGGAGTATAATTCCAGAATAGAATTTAGATATTCCTGGGCACCGGGTTTCTTCATATCAAGCCCGTACATGTGGTTCATCCAGGGGCAGATGGAGCTTGTGTCAGCAACCATGTCGGCTGTTATTCCATTGCCCCCTTTTATTGGAGATTTTGTCCAAACAGCCTGCCTCGGGATGCCCCTCATTACATGAATACCAAATTTCAGGCCCAGGGAATGTATATATGCTGCCAGCGGCCCAAAACCTTTACCGCCAAACGCGGACGGGAATTTTGTTGGCTGTGGCAGCAACCTTCCATACTGGTCCATAGCGAGCCATGGGAGATATGAACCATCCTGTAATCTTTTT
>DATCES010000406.1:0-4216 GCA_036509935.1 Mucilaginibacter sp. | reverse complement strand
TGCTGGAAGCCAAAGGCGATTACATTCAATTTTTAGATGCTGACGACCTGTTAAGCCCCGATAAAATTGAAGCACAGATACACTGTTTAAACGGGTCGCTAACATATTTGGCAATCTGTAAAACAGCACATTTTAACGATGGGGAAAGGTATCTTGATGGTTTACAAAGCGCCGGTTGGTTTTATATGGACTATAATAATCCTGTCGCTTTTTTAACCAAGCTTTATGCCGGTGATGACGTTATGCCGGGATATGGCGGGATGGTCACCATACACTCATGGCTTACGCCTAAAAAGCTAATTGAAAAAGCAGGGCCCTGGAATGAAAAATTAAGCCTTGATGACGATGGCGAATTTTTTTGCCGCGTGGTATTGGCTTCCGAAGGGATAAAATTTAGCGATACGGGTTTTAACTATTACCGTAAATTTAATACCCGGCAATCCTTATCATCGCAAAAAAGCAAAAAAGCTATGGAAAGCGCCGTTTTGGCGATCGGCCTGAAGCTGGAACATTTGAAAGCAAAATCACAAGACGCAATTATCGATCGCATTTTTGCCAAGCATTACCGGTGGACGGGTGTAATGGCGTACCCGCAGTTTAAAAATATATCGGCCGATTGCATTAAAAAAGCAAAACAATTGGGCTACAGCGGCGAAAAATATGTTGGCGGCAATAATGGCCATATATTAGCCGCTTTCTTTGGATGGAAAGCGGCACGGCAAATTGCCTACTATAGGCAATTATTTAAAAACCAATGGGCCTGAGAGCAAAAACACTTTACATGCTGAGACAGTTCCCTTTCATATTTCCCGCAACGGTGATCGCTTCGTGCGAAGAATGGATTGCCGCCGGCGGAAAGCGTAAAGGGGTATATTACAGCCAGCGTGGCCCCTGGTTTAAAACCATTTTCGCCGAAGGCTTTATGCATAACAATGCACCGCAAACAATAGGCATGCCAATCGAAAAAGCATTTTACAATAACAGGAATTATCCTACTGCAAAAGCAACGCTTTTCTACCTTCAAAATAGTTATTTATTGGGGCATAAGGGCATGGTGTTAACAGTTAATCACGAGGTTTTCCAGGAATTCAGCCATCATTTTAATATAGCTTCTTTAAAAAAGTTTTTATGGAAAAATCCATTTTATACTTTTTCAACGAATGCTAAAAATATAGGCGGTACCGGGGCTGTTTTAATTTCTCCTGAAAGCCACAATTATTACCATTGGCTTAATGATGTATTGCCAAGAATAAAAATATACGAGTCGGTTTTGAATCAAATTGATCATTTCTGTATTGCCTCAAATGTGCCGCAAAAATTCATTGAAATCTTAAAGGATTTTGGCATCCCAAAAGAGAAAATCCTTTTGGTAAATGCTAAAGAAAAGCTGCATTTTGATCATTTATACGTATCATCATTGCCTGGCAGTGAAGGCAGGTCCCCGCAATGGGCGATTGATTACATCAGGGAAAAACTGGTTAAACCATCAGCGGCGATCCATCCTCTCAAAAACAAATTATATTTTAAACGCGGTGAAAATGCTGAACGAAAAATTTTGAATGAAAGCGCCATCATTTCCGCCCTTGAATATATGGGATTTGAAATTATTGACCCGGGCATCCTTACTATTTACGAGCAGGTTGATTTAATGCAGCAGGCGAAATTTGTTATCAGCGCACATGGCGCGGCTTTAAGTAATTTACTTTTCAGCCGGGATAATACAATAGTCATCGAGTTGTTTTCTCCTGATTATTTCCGTACCGATTGCTATTATACCCTATCATCCATCAGAAAATTAAATTATTGGTATATTGTTGGGGATAAACCTAAAGATGCCAATTGGGGAGACGTAGTAGTAGATGAAGATTTGCTAAAAAAGACTATTGCTCAAATTAGCGTACATGAACGGTCCGCGTAACGTATTAACCATTGCCACCGGCAAAAAGATTTATGCCGATATGGCAGCTAACCTTGCCCGCTCATTTTGGTTATGGAATGCCGAAAACAAGATTAACTTTTATGTAGCTACAGATCAGCCCCAATATTTACCGGATGATGTTAAAAACTATATTAAAATTATACCCATACAACCCGGCGAACTTGGCGAAGGTTTCTCAACAAAGCTGCACCTTGACAAAATAGCCCCCGAAGGGCAAACCCTTTTTATCGACAGCGACTGCCTTATTTATGGAAATATTGAAAGCGTATTTGAAAAATTTGCCGGCCGCGATGTTTCAGTAGTTGGCGGCTATATTTCATCAGGCGAATGGTTCGGTAATGTATCAGCTATCTGTAAAAAATTCGGTATAAAGCAAATACCAAAATTTAACGGCGGCATTTATTATATTGAAAAGGGGGGGAAAGCCACGCAGGTTTACACTACGGCCCGGGATTTGGAGAAACAATATGATGCTATAGGATTTACGCGTTTACGCGGGCGCCCCAATGATGAGGTATTGATGGCATTGGCTATGGAAATAAACGGGCAGGAGCCAATTGCCGACGATGGCAGCATATTGGCTGAATTTGTAAATTTTCAATCCGGCATAAAATCGGATCTGCTGAATGGTATTTCTGAACTTTACAATCACCCAGCAAATCCGAAATACCAGGAAAACTGGCATTTAACTGTCGCCAGGCCGGTTATAGTGCATTTTTTGGGTCACCATAACCAGATCATGCCATATATAAAAGAGGCAAAGCAGCTTAAATACCTGTTTGAAAATAAATGGCCTCCAAATATCGCCAAAGCTATAACCTTCGTTCAGGTAACATTTCCATTTACAATAAGTTTATTTTTAAAAAATACACTCCGCCCAATATACCGCTCAATATTTGGTTTAAGAAAAATAAAAAAATCGGAAAGGATAATTGATTGATTATTGATGTAAGTATTATTATACCCACGTATAACCGCTTGTGGAGTTTACCCAAAGCTGTGAACAGTTGTTACGATACTTCGTTAAATATCGAACTGATAGTTATTGATGATGGGAGTACGGACGGGACCTGGGAATGGCTGGCCCGGCAGGAAAATATTGTTACTATCCGCCAGGATAATATGGGCAAGGATTGGGCCGTGAATAAAGGCTTTTCGATTGCAAAAGGCAAATATATCCGCTTTTTAGATTCAGACGACTGGCTTTTATCAAAATCAACAGATAAGTTATTTCACGAGGCTGAAAAAAACAACCTTGATATTACCTGCGCAGGCTACCACGTTTATAATGAAGATGAAACATTTATAAAAGAGATCAATTGGACACTTTGCGATGATTTTTTGGCACAGCAATTAGGCGAATGTGACTCGTCCCATTACAGCGCTTATCTTTTTAAAAAGGAATTTATTAATGATATTCCTCACCGGCAGGAATACGGTGTGCTGGACGATCGTGCGTTTATTATTGAAGCTGCCATGAAACAGCCTGAAACCGGGTATATAACAACCCCTGCATTAGCACATCGCCTGCATCAAAAAGCGCG
Organism: Mucilaginibacter sp.; assembly: GCA_036509935.1. Taxonomy (GTDB): domain Bacteria; phylum Bacteroidota; class Bacteroidia; order Sphingobacteriales; family Sphingobacteriaceae; genus Mucilaginibacter. The sequence continues at coordinate 733 of DATCES010000406.1, read as the reverse complement.
CCTCCAAAATGCATCAGGGTTGCAGGAGTGTGCAAACCATTTAGCGAGGTATAAGCTTTATAAAAAATGTTTTAATGCTTTAGCTACCACCGGGGCCTTAACACAACGCCGCAAAAACGCCGCCTGTAATACGTTATGGCATTTGGCACACTGGGGGGCAAAATCGCATTTACGTGATGCAGAAGAAATCTATAATTGGGTTTATGAATTAAATCCCCAATTTTTACCGTCCGAAAATTTGTCGATAGCACGACTATATAAAAGCATTGGCTTTTTAAATACTGAAAGACTATTGAGAATTGGGCGCCTTTTCAAATAAAATGCAGTCTGCTAAACCCTTAAACTTATTTTATGAAGAGCCCGACCGCGACCGCTGGTTTAAATATGACCGCTATCCCCGAAAAATAATCCGCCGGATAATACGCGGGAAGCAACGTCCCGGCGGGGTAATGACTATCGCCATTAATTTAATGAAAGGCCTTGATAAAATTGGCGTTCCTTACCGCTTTAACGATTATAACTACATTAGGAAGCATCCCGGCGAAATTGCCTGTATTATTGGCAAGCCGCATTTGCTTTTTGAAAAAAAATGGCGTAACCCGGTAATATTGGGCGCCGGGATATACTCGCACCCTGTTGACTGCCCCGATTTGTTTGAACGCTACCCGAATGTAAAGCGTTTCCTGGTTCCCGGCGAATGGATGCGGGAAATGTGCGGGCCTTATTATGGCAA
>DATCES010000405.1:0-2269 GCA_036509935.1 Mucilaginibacter sp. | reverse complement strand
TACCGCATACGGCTTGCGGCGTACCTTTTCGGTTAGCTGCCCGCCTTCTTCGTACCCTACATACCCTGGGGGGGCACCAACCAACCGCGATACGGCGAATTTTTCCATGTATTCGCTCATATCAATCTGTATCAGGGCATCTTCGGTATCAAACATAAAGCGTGAAAGCTCTTTTGCCAGTTCTGTTTTGCCAACCCCGGTAGGCCCCAGGAAAATAAAGGAACCGATTGGTTTTTTAGGATCCTTTAAGCCAGCGCGTGTGCGCTGGATAGCGCGCGTTAATTTCTTGATGGCTTCTTCCTGGCCAATAACTTTGCTGCCAACCGTTTCGGCCATGTTCAGCAGTTTATAGCTGTCGGCCTGTCCCACGCGCTGAACCGGGATACCGGTCATCATGGATACAACTTCGGCTACATTATCTTCAGTTACTGTATAACGTTTTGATTTTGTTTCGGCTTCCCATATTGCTTTGGCTTGTTCCAGTTCTTCAAGCAAATGTTTTTCGGTGTCGCGCAGTTTTGCAGCTTCCTCGTATTTCTGGCTGCGCACCACTTTGTTTTTCTCTATCTTTATCTGCTCTATCTTTTGTTCAATATCCAATATGTTTTGCGGAACGTGGATATTGGTTAAATGGACGCGCGAACCCGATTCGTCCAAAGCGTCAATCGCCTTGTCCGGTAAAAAGCGGTCGGTAATATACCTGGTTGTTAAACTAACGCAGGCGTTTATAGCTTCCGGGGTATAGGTAACGCCATGGTGCTCCTCGTATTTTTCTTTTATCCTGTTCAGTATCTCGATGGTTTCAACCGGGGTAGCAGGTTCAACCATAACCTTTTGGAAACGGCGGTCCAAAGCGCCGTCTTTTTCAATGTACTGGCGGTATTCATCTAAAGTTGTAGCGCCAATGCATTGTATCTCGCCCCTTGCCAGGGCAGGTTTAAACATATTTGAAGCATCAAGCGAGCCCGAAGCGCCGCCGGCGCCAACTATGGTATGTATTTCATCGATAAATAAAATAACATCGGGTGATTTTTCCAGTTCGTTCATTACCGCTTTCATGCGCTCTTCAAACTGCCCACGGTATTTTGTGCCGGCAACCAGCGAAGCAAGGTCAAGCGTAACCACGCGTTTGTTAAACAGCACCCGCGAAACCTTGCGCTGTACTATGCGCAATGCCAAACCTTCGGCAATGGCCGATTTACCTACGCCAGGCTCGCCTATTAATATAGGGTTGTTCTTTTTACGGCGCGAAAGTATCTGCGATACCCTCTCAATTTCTTTTTCGCGGCCTACTATGGGGTCAAGCCGGCCATCTTCGGCGGCTTTGGTTAAATCGCGGCCAAAATTGTCTAATACAGGTATTTTTGATTTAATGTCCGATACTTTTTTTGGCTGGCTAAATGATTCTTCTTCTTTAAAATCATCATCGCCCCCGGTTGAAGATCCCGGCATTTCATCGGTTACTTCACTTTTATGCGATTCCACTTCGCTTTTAAAAATTTCGTAGTTTACGTTAAACTGCATCAGTATCTGCGATGCGATATTATCCTCATCACGCAGGATGGAGAGCAGCAAGTGCTCGGTACCAATAACATCGCTTTTAAAAATCTTAGCTTCCAGGTAAGTTATCTTTAATACTTTCTCTGCCTGTTTGGTTAAAGGGATACTGCCAATATGCACATTTGTACCTATCGTGCCTTTAACGGCGTCCTCAACGCTACGCCTTAATTTAGCTGTATCTACAGTTAATTCCTTCAATAATTTAATTGCTACGCCATCCCCGTCCCTTATTAAACCCAATAAAAGGTGTTCTGTACCAATATAATCATGCCCGAGGCGCAAGGCTTCTTCCCTGCTATATTGAATAACATCCTTAACTCGCGGCGAAAATTTAGCTTCCATATATATCCTTCCGATTATGAACGCCCTAATGTATTAATTTGTTTCAATAATCAGGGTTAGTTGTTTTACACTTATCAACAATATCATTGCCAAGTTTTAAACGTGTCGGCAAAGCAGACATTGCGATGATATGCGACGGGATAAACTTAAACTTTTTTTTAGCAATTTTATAAATAAAACCCATCACTGCAATGATTTTTATGAATAAATGATTCCAATTATATCTTTTTGATACTAATATGATTAAATAGTTTAATTACAGGTACATCCCATTTTCCATCAATGCGACAATGGCAGACAAATTACTTATTATTATGACAATACGGCATTAACATTAGTTGCAAAATATCACATCTTAATCCAACTC
>DATCES010000404.1:0-3786 GCA_036509935.1 Mucilaginibacter sp. | reverse complement strand
TTTTCTCTACGCCCCGCAACGGCTTATTGCCCGGCGCATAATACATTGGGCTGGTAACCGGGCAAACCAGGAATGCATTGCCGAACATAAACTCATCTTTTATGTCGTACACCTTCGGGTCGTTCCTGAAATCAAAAAGCAAAGAGCGCGTCATGGTATAATCCTGGTTGGTCACCATGGCGGCCAAAGAATAAATATAGGGCAGCAGACGGTAACGAAGATCAATTTGTTTGATAATGGCATCATAGAATATGTCGCCGGGCGAACCAAACTGCCAGGGTTCACGGGCAAAATCAGTACCGTGGCTCCTGAAAACCGGCAACCATCCGCTGTATTGAATATTGCGCACATAAAACTCGCGGTAACCGGTATCAGCGGTGCCCTTTGGAAATTCACCTTTTCCGAACCACTCCCCATGGGTGCGTACAAAAAATGCCCCGGCATCAATAGTCCAATAGGGCGAACCGGTAACCATATAATTTAACCCGCCGGGCATCCAGCTCTTAAAGTCATTCCATGTGGCTTTGGTATCACCATTCCATACCATCGTGCCATAACGCTGCTGGCCCGGGTACGATGCCCGGGTTAAAATAACGACCCGTTTTTGACTGCCGGTTTTACGCTGGTTTTCATAAATACCCATAGTATGATGCAAGGAATAGGTATTTACCCTTTGTTCGCCAAGCAAATCTGCCATTACCTTTACATTCTTTTCAAAACGGACATCGGGTTTATCAGCGATACTGTTAGCGCCCCGGTTCCAGTCAAATTCAACCGGCTCAGACGAATCAGGCCACCAGGCATCAACACCTTTTGAGAACAAGTTCTTATTCACATATTCGTCCCAGTACATTTGCCTTGCCGCAGGATTATAAACATCATAAATCTTTCGCCCCAATATGAACCCCTTGTCGCCCATTTCCTTTTCTTCGTTTGAAGCGAGCTGCGGCCAAATGGACATCATAAAATGCCCGTTCTGCTGATGTATGTTTTCAATCATTTTGGCAGGATCGGGATATTTCTTTTCGTCAAACTTCTTATATCCCCATAACCCGTCTTTCCAATACAACCAATCCTGCACTATTACATCTAACGGGATATGGCTTGAACGGAAGCGGTTAAAAACGCTGTCCACGTCATGCTGCCTGGCATATCTTTCTTTTGATTGTATATAACCGAACATATATTTAGGTACAAGTTCAACTTTACCGGTCAGCGTTCTGAAATGATGTATCACCTGGTCAAACCCGGGGCCGTACATAAAATAATAATCCACCTGGTTTACGGCGAGCATGTCGATAAAACTACCAACCGTATCGTCATGAAAAACCATGGCGGAGCCTGCGTCAAACAGCAAGCCATACCCTTTGGTGGACATGAGCACGGGCATGCTCTTTTTCAAATTATATTCGTAAAGATATTGCATGGTACCACGGAGGTCCATATAACCTTCCTGGTGCGACCCAAGCCCATACAAACCCTCATCCGGCTGCCAGGTAAATTGCTGCCTGGCTTTCCATGCCGTACCAACCGTTTCTTTACCGGTTATGTTGGCCGAAACCTGGTCGCCGTTAGCAGTTTTCTCAACCTTGCTGCCCGAATCGTTAAAAACGTTTTTATTTAACGTTATTTTTTCGGTTGTGCGGGGCACCCCGGCGTTTTCAGCAAGCAAAAGTTTACCCGAACTGTCAAAATACCGGATGCTGCCTGTTTTTGTTGATATAGCGAGTTTTAGCCTGGTCGATTGCAAAATTACCGAACCGGGATGCTGCTGTAGCGTAAAATTAACGTGTTGTTCTTTTTGCGGAATGCAAACATCCGTGCCGTTATCTTTAAAATCGCCTTCGGGGACATATCTTACCCGTACTACGGCCGGGCCCACAAACTGAATGCTCAGTTTTTTATTGTTCCCGGTTAACAGAATACCGTTTTCTTGTTTTTTGAAAGTATAAACCGCCGGCTTTTTTTGGCCGTAGCTTACAAACTGGCCTGTTATAAGCAGGATTAAAGTAATAAACCAGGTTTTTTTTAAGAATATATTCATGATTTTCATCAATAGATTTATGTTAAGATTTACCTGGATTTAAACTTCCACCAGTCAAAGCTAAACAGCGGGCCATCCGCTCCTTTAAAAACAAAATAAATATCGTGTACGCCTTTTACTTTTTTTACGGGCCACTTCTGTATGCCCCATTTGTGAGTGTCGCCGGTAATTTTAATCTTGCATATGCCTAACAAAGCGCCTTTAAGACTATCCAGGTGAATTTCAATATCCCCGCCGCCGGTGGCCGGGGCCACATTAGCCTCAAATTTTTTTGCCCCGTCGCCAAAATCCGCGCCGCGTACTTTGATGTAGCCACCGTTGTTTATATTCGTTACATAAACACCTGCCACGCTGTCCTTATCGGTTTTCACGCCCGACTCCCAGGCAATCGTTTCAGCTTCCGTACGGATATAAGGATTTAACGTGCCCAATTGCGCGGTGCCTTCGGCGGACCAAAACGGAAGCTTTTGGATGGTACCATCGGCGTTATAAGTGATTTTTTCCAAACAAATTGAACGCCGCTCGCGGTGTATTTTTGTAAGCGCGAAATTCAATGTGTAGTTAAACCCAAATACATAAGAATTACCCTTGTAATCAATTATTCCGGGGTGGTTGCCCGAAGATATTGGGTTTCCATCCATAATCATTCCCTTATAAACCCAGGGCCCTGTGGCGCTGTCGCTCATGGCATAGCCTATACCTTCCGGACAGCACGTGGATGCGTAGGCCAGGTAGTAATGGCCATTTCGTTTGTAAAACCAGGGGCCTTCCTGGTAGTTAGCCGGTTTCGAACTAATTTTAACAATGTCCCCCGAATAGGAAATCATATCGGGGTTCAGCTTCACGTACCAGCAATTAGGGTTCCCCCAATATAAATAGGCCTGGCCGTCATCATCGATGAATACGGTAGGGTCAATATCATCAATACCCTGGTGAATAAACGGTTTCCCCAAAGGGTCTTTAAATGGCCCATAAGGACTGTCTGAAACCAGCACCCCAATCCCTTTTAAATGTATGGGACAATACATGTAAAACTTTCCGTTCCGCTCAATAACCTGCGTTGCCCAGGCCCCTTCATCGGGCGCCCAGCTAAAGTTTTTAAGTGAGGCTACGGCGCCCCGGTCTGTCCAGTTAACCATATCGGTTGATGTATAAAGCAACCAGTTAAGCATCTTGAAATTTTTGGCGTCGTCTTCATCGTGGCCGGTATAAAGAAATACCGTGTCATGGTACAACATCGGGGCCGGATCGGCCGTAAACTTGGTTTGTATTATCGGATTTTGCGCCCGACAAATTACCGCTGACAACAACATCAATACAATTGGACCGGTTTTTAATTTCATAATTAATAAAGCTTGAAAAATAAATTATAAATTGACGCTTACACTTTTGCCGTTATAAGTAATGGATTTAACCGTTTTTGAACCTTCAGTTAGGTCGCCCCCTGCCGGTGCAACCACGATATTAAATTTGCGGTCGTCAAGCATCCCATCGAAAGAACCTGTACGGTCAGCAATCTTTAGCGTATGCTTTTTATCATCCCAATGAAATTTAATCTCACTGTATTTACCTTTTTCATAGTTATAGTTATCGTTCTCATCTTCATAGAGGGTAAAATCGCCGTTGGCGCCCGGGTAAACCCGGATCTCAAGATCGTCCCATTTTTTTTCCGTCGCATATTGTACCGCAGGGCCAAAAGGCAAAATGGAACCGGCTTTAACATAAATTGGTATAATATCAAG
>DATCES010000403.1:0-4312 GCA_036509935.1 Mucilaginibacter sp. | reverse complement strand
GGTTAAATGCGCCTAACCTAACCAGCGGGCCGACGCCGGCGCCCGTAAACCCGTTACCCAGGTTAAGATAGCTGGATAAAGAAACGTCTATCCACGATGCCCTTGCAATCAGCTTGTTATATTCTGCCGATAGGTTTATCTCAAAATCGTTATTGATCTGGTATTCCCAGCCGCTTGGGTGATAAAAGCCAAAATTATCATGCACAAAATCCTGTATCTGTTTGCCCATTGCCCCAGGCCCTACTATACCAATTTGAGCGCCTAATTTTAAATTGCTTTCATCTTTATACAAAAAGTTTAACGTTGAACCTGCATACAAATAGGCGGCAAAGGGGCGGTCGACAAGAATAGGCTGATCAGCGCCATCGTAATATATACTCCCGCTTTGAGGGTTAAATAGCTTTTGGCCCATTTCAAAACCTAATACTTTATTGGCAAGCGTGGCGCTTTCCTTGTCCGTTATTTTTAAGGCATGTTTGTAATAGAAAAAAATACCATCAGTGTAATACCTGTCCGATCCCTGCATAAGGTAGGAATCGTTATCGGTTTCCACACCAATTTCGGTACTATGGGATTGCCCGGAAACATTAACTGCACTAAGGATGCAAATAAATAGGGTAAATAGTTTAAATCTCATCGCGGTTTATAAATTCTGCACTAAAATAGAAAAAAACATATAAAACTATGCGTTCCCCGTCCGGTTCAAACCAATTGTTATTTTATGGTATATCCAAAACTTATTCCGCCGTAAGGTGCAAACTGAACCCCGCTATTATATGAATAATTAGAAATGACAAAAAACGGATTAAAACTTGCCCTGAAATTAAAACCGCTTTTAACAGGCTGGTACCTGTAGCCTTTAGTTATTGAACCTGCTGCAGCAGATGGCCTATATGGTTGAAAATCAGTGGGACTAAAGAAATCTGAATATATCCAGGTAGCGCCAATGCCCGGTTCAAGAAAATTGCTCCTTTTTCCTAATAAATAATGATCGTGATTTTAACGGGGCGGGGTATTGTCATAAGGTTTAATTTGCAGTAAAAATACCTTTTAATATCGCTTATGCAAAAAAAGGCGCAAATCATATTTTCGGAAATTTATATAATCAAATCAGATTTACGAAGTTTCGAAAACTTCGTAAATCTTTGGAATGCTATCACATATCCCACTCATAACGGCTTTGCTAAATATGTTCCTGCAATTTATTGGCAGCATCTATGGGTAATTTACCTGCAAATTTATCGGACATTTTTTTAGAGAGCGCGGCATAATTAAGGCATTGATCTATATCTTCCGGTTCCAGGTAAGGGTAATCCTCCAAAATAGCCTCCTTGCTCATCCCGTTTGCTAAAAGATTAAGCACTATTGAAACTGTAATGCGCATGCCGCGTATGCAGGCTTTGAGTAAGTCTTAGAATTTAATTTGTTTGGAGCTATATTTGCAATATATTTGTGATATGCAAGTTTCGGAAATACAGTTGTTCCAAATGTTACGGGAAAAGATTGGCGAAAAAGAAGCCCAATCTTTAGTTGAATATGTTGAGACAAAAGTTGAAAAAGAGTTTGATTCAAAAAAAGATACTTTAGCCACTAAGGAAGATTTAGCCAATGTACGCAGTGACATGATCAAATGGATGTTTATATTTTGGGTAGGGCAACTCGCCGCTATGATTGCAATTGCTAAACTGTTTTTTCACTCCTAAACGGAACCTTACCTGTTCTGGCCTGAGCCGGCTAAAGCGTTACCCATCCAATCCCTAACCGCCTGATTACAAAATATACAAACCCGAGAATATTGTTTATTTGCCTTTAATTCCAAATAACGTACTTTTATAGCATGCGCCCTGATTTATTACCTGTCAGCGGCGCACGAGAACGCCACCTCTTTTGGCCTGCGCGGCATTCTCGCGCGAGGTTGGGTATTTTCAGTATTCATAAAATATGCGAATGTTTAGCGATCAGCACCCATCAATACTATTCCTGGAAAAACAACATGGATTGCAAGGCTTCTTTATTGAAGTTATGCCGTAAGAAATTCCCGACACAGCTTACAGCCGAAAATGTAAATGTTATTAAAACCTATCTGGATAATGCGGAGTTTCAATTTTTAAGCCGGGCTACGGTTTATTGGAAAATAATAAGGGACGGCGCGGCTATGTTTTCTAAAACTGTTTTTTATAAATATTGTAAGCTGCTCGGTTATCATAAAAGACCGGCCATTAAAAAAAGCAAACAAAATTCGGAAGGGATAAAAGCCACAGCTGCCGCCGAAATCCTGCATACAGATATAACTTATATTATTACTGCTGATGACAAGACCAGTTACTTATCTTTTGTGGAAGACAATTTTTCAAAATATATTTTAAGCGGACAGGCAAGTAAAACGCCTACATCGGCATTTATAAAAAACAATATAGAAAGCGTTGTGAAAAAATATAACCTTTATAAACCGGCAACAACCCTGATCACCGACAACGGCAGTGAAAATAAAGGCGATCTGGACACCTGGTTACAAACCGAAATGCGTACCATAAAAAAAGTAATTGCAAGGATAGATATTCCCCAGGCTAATAATGTGGTGGAGGCTTTGCATAAAAAATTCAAGAACGAGTTTTTACAGGGTAAAAAGTTTGCAAACCACGCAGCATTGGTTAAGGCCTTACCAAACTTAATTGAAGCATACAACAACCAATACCATGATAGCTTATATGGGTATTCGCCATTAGAGGTTTGGAATGGCGCTAAACCCGACAAAAACAAATACCGACCTCTTTTTGCTACTGCTAATGAAAAACGAAAACAAACCAATAAACAATTTAACTGCTGTGCGAATATCCGCACGTTTTAGTGTGTTGTCTCCGTGGAGACGCCGCGCCCGTCCCTGCGCATCGTACTTGGTAACCTCCCATTGGTTGTTAATGCGCTCGTTTGCGTCCTGGTGCAAAACTAATTGGTCCAACTGGTTATAAACCATATATTCCACCCCCTTGCCAGGGATTTGTTTGCTGGTCACGCGGTTACGGCTGTCGTAACCGTACTGGTAGCAAAGGCTGTTTAATGTGGTTTGGTTGGCCGCGCTGGTTATGCCGCTGCTGCCGTCCGCTCCCGATGCCGGTGGCAATACGTAAGTAAGGTTGCCCAAATCGTCGTAAACATAATAGCTGCACCTTGTTTAGCCGAACATGTAGCACACTGCGGTTGTACAGATTAATAACTAAATATAAATTGATTAGAAACCATACGTTGATTATAATAGTCGACAGTTGAATTACTAACTAAATTATTATAATTGAAATTTAATCTTAATTTATAGCGTCTTCCTTTTCTCATTTTTACTGTTACATTTTTGAGACTAATGACTATGCTTAATTTACAGGTTGAATTATGATTAATGACAACGCTATTTTTTCTATTCAATGATATATTATCTAATTGCATTCTTCCTTTACAAGGAAAATAAAAACCCTTTTCATTTGTCTTGTCGTCAATTATTTCCAAATATGCCAATCCTTCACAAAAACTAGAATTTGAAATAATATAAAAAAACTTGGAAGAATCACTATTATTAATGATATTGAAACTAATTGCCAATTGACTTTTGCTATTATCCGTAATGTTGTTAATTACCAGAAAGGATTGCTTTTGAGCAAATACAAATTTAGCTATTAGTATAAAAATTAGAAACAAATATTTTTTCATCACTGATTATAATTAGGTTTAGGAGGAGATGTTATAAGTTCAGGGCTGGCTATTCGTTTTGCATTAGCTCTTCCTACATCTTCTCCATATACTGTTTTTTCAAATTCTTTGCCTTGGCTATCATATTCATTTTCATTTGACTTGTTTACGCCGGTGCCATAGTGAGTTCCTTCATGAAATAAGGTTGATTCGAGTAAAACTTCACCTGCGACCTTATCTCCCATTGTTTTTGCATTTTCATAAGCGCCTACGACGGAATTATCTAATTGTATTAATCCTTTGCCGCCCCCAGCTTTGTATTTACCATTTTCATCAGAATTTACTACATTTCCTTTTTTATCTGCATATTGGATAGTTGCTCCATTTAATTCATTTCCTTTATCATCTTTTAGATTTTGTACAACGGTGACCCTAGGGCCTTGTCCATAGGTAACGAATGCAGTAATTTGTTTGTCAGAGAGCCCACTATACTCTTTAAATGCTTTTCTAAAAGCTTGAGGTTTATTAGCGTAAGTTGATTGTAAATTTTTTGCGTATGAAACAAGCCCGGGATATTGTTTTGCAACTTTTGGATCAATTTCAATATTCCCATCTTCATCGAAGAATCGAATGG
>DATCES010000402.1:0-3408 GCA_036509935.1 Mucilaginibacter sp. | reverse complement strand
ATAGCAGCCTTCGAATTTTAATATCTTATCACGTTTGGTATAACCCCGGGCCAGCCGGATTGCCGACATTACCGCCTCGGTGCCAGAGCTCACAAAACGCAGCTTTTCAATACGTTTATTGTTATTGAGGATGAGTTCGGCAAGTTCATTTTCCAAAGCTGTGGGAGCGCCAAACGACATGCCATTTTGCATAACCCCGGTTACCTTTTCGCGTACTTTCGGGTGATTATGACCAAGTATCAACGGCCCCCACGAGCAGCAAAAATCAATAAACTGGTTGCCATCGGCATCCCATAACTGACAACCATCCCCTTTTTCAATAAAAAGTGGCGTACCATAAACAGACTTAAATGCCCTTACCGGTGAGTTAACCCCGCCCGGGAAATAAGTTTTTGCCTTTGCATATAGCTCAGCAGACCTTTCCCTGCTGATATCCGGTTTGCCAGTTGTGTTCACCGGCTCATCCGAATCAACCGAAAATATTTTCTTTAATGAGTTTATCATTTAGCCCCCTCGAAATCTCCCCTGCCAACCGGCGGGGAGAATTTTTAATTTTGGTTAAAAACGCAAACGTTGCGCCCATCTGTTTATCTCTCAATTTCTACCGTAAGTTTCCAACTCCCCCTTTAGGGGGCTGGGGGCTCACAGCCATTTGTTCTCCAATACCTCTTTAGCATGGTACGTTAATATGGCGCTTGCGCCTGCGCGGCGTATGCCGGTAAGTACTTCAGTAATGGCGTGCCGCTCATTAAGCCAGCCACGTTGTATCGCCGCTTTTATCATGGCATATTCGCCGCTTACGTTATAGGCCGCCACCGGCAGTTCAGTATTGTCCTTTATCAATTTAATTATATCAAGGTAGGGTAGCGCAGGTTTTACCATTAAAAAGTCAGCGCCCTCCAGTTCGTCCAGGTTAGCTTCTATCAATGCTTCCCGCTGGTTGGCCGGGTCCATCTGGTACGTTTTTTTATCCCCAAACTTCGGCGCCGAATTTAACGCATCCCTGAACGGCCCGTAAAAAGCGCTGGCATATTTTGCCGAGTACGACATGATGGATACATTGGTAAACTTGTTGTCGTCTAATACCTTGCGGATATAACCCACACGGCCGTCCATCATATCCGAGGGCGCTATAATATCGGCCCCGCATTGCGCATGGGCAAGGGCCATTTTGCCAAGCACTTCCAGCGTTTCGTCATTTAATATCTCGCCATTTTCAACAATGCCGTCGTGCCCATCGCTGCTATAGGGGTCCATAGCTACATCCGTAATAACGCACGCTTCGGGGAAATTCCTTTTCACCTCGCGGATTGCGCGCAGGTACAGGCTTTGCTCCCGGTGGCTTTCGGTAGCATACTTATCCTTTAACGATTCATCGATATTAGGAAAAAGGTCAAAAGAATTGAGGCCAAGCTTTAAACAGCTTTCAATTTCGCGCAGCAAATTATCGATGGAATAACGATAAATACCCGGCATAGAAGCCACTTCTGTCTTTTGAAAAGTACCATCAACAATAAACAGCGGAAATATCAAATTTGCGGCACTAACATGTGTCTCCTGCACCATCTGGCGGATAGCTTCGCTTTTTCTGTTTCTCCGGGGTCTTTGTAGCATTGTTAGTTCATGGTTTAAAGCCGTAGCTTGTTGTGATCAATAGTTCATGGTAAAATCTCATCGTTCATCGGCAGTATGCTATGAACCATGAGCGATCAACTATGAACTTATCCCAAACACCGCCTCCGCTAACCCGGTTTCATCGGGCGAGTAAGGCAATGTATACTTTACATTTAATTCATCCAGCTTTTTACCTGTTGATTTGCCAATTGCTATCACCTGCTGATCAGGCTGGATCAAATTACAGGCAAAATACGCCTCCGCATTTGAAGGGCTGGTAAATACCAATACTCCGGCGCTGCTTTCTTCCACACCGTCTTTCAGTATGGTTTCATATACAGGCAGGTCGATGATCTTTGTATCGGCCAATAAAACCTGCTGTATGCTCCGCAAGGAATTTTCAGCAGAAGGGAACAACACCGTTGTGCCATTGGCCAGTTTGGCAAACTCGCCGGCAACTTCTGCCGGATCAATGTCGCCGCCAATATAATCGGCAAAATGCCCTTTACGCCGCAGCATATCTTCCGACCCGCTACCCATCACACCAAACCTGGTTTTCTTTGGCAACAGCGGATCAAGGTTAAAAAAGTACTCAACGGCGTTTTTGCTACTGAAAAACACCCAGTCGATATGTTTTAATATAAAATTATCAAGTTTTGTAATTACCGGAACGGTGCGGATAAGCGACCGTGCTTCAATTTCGATACCGTGTTTTTCCAATGCCTTGCGGAAATAGCTGTTTTCGGGAAGATCGCGGGATATGAATACTTTATCGGGGAACTTCCTGTCTTTATCAAAAAAAGAAACAATTTTTTCTGCCAGGCCATCAGTTGAGTCAGACTCGATAAACAACCTGTCGGGAAAGTCCCCGCCTTCATCCGCTTTCGAGGTAAATACTTGGTACATATCCCCGTCTTTACGGCAATAGCAGCCCAATGGTAAATGACAGCCGCCGCCGAACAGTTTCAATACGGTACGTTCAATAGCGAGTTCTACAGCAACATCGGGGTGGTGCAAAGCCTGTAACAATTTAAACAGTTTAGTATCGCTTTCGCGGATTTGAATGGCTAAAGCCCCTTGTGCCGGGGCCGGTACCAGTTCGGTCGGGGTTAATTCTTCAATGTAGAAATCACTCAAATCCAAGCCGAGGCGGCTAACGCCCGCTTTGGCCAGCATAATGGCATCATAATTTTCATCGCGCAGCTTTTTTACCCTTGTTGGCACATTGCCGCGCAGGTCGGTAATGTCTAGATCAGGGCGATAGGCCAGCAATTGCGCCTTGCGCCTGTTGGATGAAGTGCCTACAATGCCGCCATATTTTACTGATAGCTTTTGATGTACATCCACGCAATCTTTCAGGATCAGCAGCAGTTCTGAGGGGTCTTCCCGTTCAGAAACTGCCGCGATGATGAGTCCCGGAGGGTTTTCAGTTGGCAGGTCCTTGTGCGAGTGAACGGCTAAATCTATAGTGCCTGCCAATAATTCTTCTTCCAGTTCTTTAGTAAAAAAACCTTTGCCCTCTAACTTATCCAGGCTTAAATTAAGGATACGGTCGCCCTGCGTTTTTATGATCTTTAATTCAGCGCTTATTCCAATTGCAGCGAGGCTACCCTGTACAAAATGTGCCTGCCAAAGCGCAAGGTCGCTACCGCGTGTTCCGATTATAAGTTGTCTGTCCAATGGGCTGATTTATTTGCAGCGCAAATTTAACTTTTTACAGGTATGATTTATGGAATAATCTTACGTTGGGATACGTTTCAATTATTAATCAATATATCCTTCGCCATAATCATA
>DATCES010000401.1:0-2423 GCA_036509935.1 Mucilaginibacter sp. | reverse complement strand
AATGAAAACGGCCAAAGCCTTCTGCGATGTTTTGCGCTGATTGAGTCGGCAGCCCGTACTAATTGTTTTCCTAAAGTATCCTTGGCAAAATAGCCCCATTCTAAAACAATAAACCAAATTTCATCAGAAAATGATTCAGCAAGTTGATATACTTCTAAATCTTCCAAACGATTACTCCTATCAAACGAAATAAATAATAATAAAAATAATTACTGACCAATGACTAATGACTAATGACTTCCCTGTAGATTTGAAATCGACCGCTGCATCTGGGCCATCATACCAGTCAGGCTTTCTAAAGTTGGTTCGGGGGTTGGCATTGGCAGGTGCGTGGAAATATATGCCTTTGCTTTCCATATTTCTAAAATATCTTCGCCGTTTATTTCGTAAGGTTCATATACGGGGTTATCAGATATTAATTTTAATTTTTTATTCTCTTTAAATTTATTGCCAATGCGTTTATAAACAATGCCTTCGCTTTTAGATATTACCACGTAGGTTTCGGCAGCTTTTACACCGGCCCAATTTTCTACATATTCAGCAATAATTATAGTGCCGGTTACCAGCGGGAGCATGGAATCGCCTTTTATCTCAAAGGCCCTATGGGTGCCCTGCTTAAACATCGGCAAATAAAATTTGGGGAGCTGGGCCACATATTCGGGGTCGGCATAGCCGTTTAAATAGCCGGCGCTCGCTTTCAATGGCACCAATTCAATGTTCTCATTATCGTCCTTATCAACCGAAATGCTTAAAACACGCAGGTTTGCCGGGTTGCCTTTAGGCTTTGGCGTCCATTTTTCATTAATGGTTTCATTAATAAAATCATCAATAGAAACATCAAAAAATAATGCTATTTTTTTTAGTAAATCGTACTTCGGTTCGGCCCGTTCTTCTTCATACGCGCCTACAAGCGATCTTTTAATACCTACCGAGTCCGCAAACTGCTGCTGGGTAAGGCCTTTCTTTTTACGGAGAAATTTAATATTTGAAGGAATATTTGACATAAAATTTGGTATTGCTAATATTATTAGTATCTTTATGCTCATAAAATTAGTAATTATTTTTTAAACAGCAAATTTTTTTATCAAATGAAACGTTTTATTTATATCATCACAGATAGGAACCGTAATAATTTACATGTAGGCTTATGCTCGGACCTGTTAAAAACGCTTGATTTTTACCGCCAGATGCCTACGCTATTTTTCGACAGCGCCCAGCAGCTTAACCGTTTGGTTTATTTTGAAGAGATAAATACAGAGGCGCAGGCCATGGAAAGGTTTAAAACCGTGAGCACTTATACCCGGCCCCAAAAAGAAAAAATGATCAGGCCTGTAAACCCTGATTGGGTTGACCTGACCATTGGATTAAATTTTGAAAGCGGGATAAGGCCGAGGCCCCAGTTGCGCCCGTCAATCAGTTCATCAAGGAAAGCGCTTACTTTTTAATGAATTTTAGCGCCCCCGAGTTCATGCAATACCTTTTGCCGCCACGGTTGGCCGGCCCATCGTCAAAAACATGGCCCAGGTGTAGGCCGGTACTTCTTTCAATAACTTCATCGCGTTCCATACCATCGCTGTTATCCTGTACTATTTCAATTTTTTTAGGGTCGGCCGGCTTTACAAAGCTTGGCCACCCGGTACCGCTGTCAAATTTATCATCCGAGGTAAATAAAACTTCACCTGTGGCGGCGCTTACGTAAATACCCTTTTCGTGATTTTCATCCAATGCATTATGAAATGGGGCTTCGGTCCCGCTTTCAACCATGATAAAGTACTGGTTTGGGGTAAGAATTTTTTTCCATTCGGCCGGGGCCTTGCTCATTTTCCGTTTAGGGTCAAACTTCTTTAATTGCTGGCCACTGCTTTGCTGACATCCGAATGCTGTAATTACGCACAGGGCGATCACTGTTAAAATAATTTTTTTCATCATTTAGTTTTTTAAATCAAACGCAGGGAATTGTTTTTCCTTACAACAATAATTACGAAATAATTTAATGACAGGTTTGCCATTAATGAATTATTTATATGGTTTTTGTTTTGGGTACCAATACCGAATTTACGATGTGCAACAGGCCATTGCTTTGCTGAATATCAAATTTACTGATAACACTTTCACCGCCATTTTCGTCAACCAGCACTATATTACGGTTAGTATCAATTTTTGCCGTAAGCTTGCTGCCTGCTATAGTTGTATAAGTAGCCTGCCCATTGTTTAAATTAATTTTCCTTGCAATGTCCCTTACAGTTACCCTGCCCGCTATTGCATGGTAGGTGAGCAAATAATTAAGATCGAGTTTATGCCCTGGTTTTAAAAGGCTATCAAGTTCGCCGGGCGGCAGTTTATCAAATGCCTGGTTAGTAGGTGCAAAAACAGTGATGGGCCCCTTGCTTTTAAAAGTTTCGGTTAAACCGGCTTTTTCAATG
>DATCES010000400.1:0-4272 GCA_036509935.1 Mucilaginibacter sp. | reverse complement strand
AGAATAACCACTTCGTGAAGGTTCGACTCCTTCTCCTACAGCTCTTCTCATAATTTAGGTTTATAATTGGTTAGCAAAGGCCCCTGCCCATCAGGGGCTTTGCTTATATATACGGTTTTTCCCTGTATATTTGCCATTAGTGAATTGTAGTACATCCCTGAATTTAACCCATGTTAGCCCTCAATCAAAACCTGCAAAAGCTATTCGCCGTTGCCCAAAAAACCGAAAAAATGGGTATTGGTTTAATGTCGGGAACCTCGCTGGATGGGTTGGATATTGCATTATGCCGGTTTACAGGCAGCGGGCTGCAAACGCAACTCAGCCTGCTTAAATTTAGCACCATCCCTTACCAGGAAGATTTTAAAAAGGAAATACAATCCGTATTTGCCCGAAGGGGCGCCGACCTTGAAAAAGTTTGCTTGCTTAACGCATATATTGGCAATTTTCATGGGGAATTGGTTTTGCAGGCCCTTGCAAATTGGGGAACAAAACCTAATGATGTTGATTTTATAGCCAGCCATGGCCAAACCATATACCATGCGCCGAAAAGATTGCATAAACTACGAGGTTACCCAAATGCCACCCTGCAAATTGGCGACGGCGATCATCTGGCCGTAAAAACAGGAATATTAACCATCAGCGATTTCAGGCAAAAGCATTTAGCAGCAGGCGGCGAAGGCGCGCCTTTGGCTTTGTATGGTGATATGCTCCTATGCCGCAAAGCAGGTGAAAACAGGGTATTGCTCAATATAGGCGGCATAGCCAACCTCACCTTTTTGCCCGCCGATTGCATTTACACCAATGTTTTATGCACCGATATTGGCCCCGGCAATACGCTGATAGATGCAGCCTGCCGGAAATATTTTAATAGGGCTTATGATGAGGATTCAATGATCGCCTTCTCAGGGAATGTGAATGAGCATTTGTTAAATACGCTGCTTGACCATCCGTTTTTTAGCGAACAGGCGCCAAAAACCACAGGGCCGGAATTGTTTAATTTAGAATATGTTGCTGATGCCCAAAAAAGATCAAACACTTTGTCTATAAGCCACGAAGATTTGGTTTGCACCCTAAGTGCATTCACGGCAAAATCAGTTGCTGATTTTATTTTGGATAATGTCATAGCTGATGATTTTAAGATATTTGCAAGTGGCGGCGGGGCAAAAAATGTTTATGTTATCAATTATTTGAAAAAGGCATTGCCAAAGGCTTTTATTGCTGATACCAATGCGTTGGGTATTAACCCGGATGCCAAAGAAGCCATTTTGTTTGCTTTGCTGGGGAATGAGGCTTTATGCGGTGAACCGATGGCTATTGGTAATAATCCCGCGGTTTTGATGGGGAAGTTTAGTTTTGCGGGGTAAGTAAAAATTTACGAAGTTTTTAAAACTTCGTAAATTTGATATATTACAAATTCGCCTTCAAGCCATACTTCGCGCTGAATTTCCGGTAAAGTTGTTTATGCAGGTTATCCAGATTAATGTCCCTTCCTTGTATAAATGACGGTACTACCTTGATGGTGATCATATCCAAAGCATCCCCTGTTGAGATGAACAGGTTGGCATCTTTTCCAAAATTTTCCATACCATAAAAATTGTCACATCTACAGTAATAGTATCCGGGATTTTATTTAGTTTCGGTTATTTATAAACCACCCCGTAAACCCTAATAATTGATCCCATGAAATTAAGACTTTTATTGCTGTTATGCATAATATTTCCACTATCCGCAGTATTCGCCCAAAACGGTAAAACTTACCTTGTAAAATCCTCTGATGGCAATATCAGTGTAAGTATTGCTGTAGGCGCAAATATCCACTGGTCGGTTAAGCACGGGGATACCGAAGTAATCCTCCCTTCTGAAATCTCGATGTCGCTTGATAACGGGGACGTGCCTGGAAAAAACCCGATTGTAAAAAAATCGGTGGAGGTATCGGCTAAAGGAATATTCACGACACCAATTTATAAAAAAGATACTGTTCAGGACAATTACAATCAGCTTACCCTCACCTTTAAAGGCGGTTATGGCCTAATTTTCAGGGCTTATAATGATGGCGTTGCTTACCGCTGGTCCACTAATAAAAAAGGTGAGGTTACGATCATAAATGAGGAGGCAAATTTTAATTTTAAGGATGATGATAAAGCTTTCCTGCCATTTGTGAACGATTACCGCGATAAAGATAAATTCAATACTTCGTTCGAGTCGCATTATGATAATATAAACCTATCCGCAATAAAAAAGGATACGCTGGCGTTTTTGCCGGTACTTGTTGATGTAGGCAATCCCAAAAAGGCTGTAATACTCGAAGCCGACCTACAGGATTACCCCGGCATGTACCTGGCTCACGGCGAAGGGAACAACCTGCATGGTGTATTTGCTAAATATCCAACCGAAGAATCAACCGGGGGATATAATAACATAAATTATGTTGTGAAAAGCCGTGCCGGTTACATGGCAAAAACCGCGGGTACGCGCTCCTTCCCCTGGCGGGTGGTGGTAATCAGCACCGAAGACAGGCAATTAGCGGATAACGATATGGTGCAGAGACTGGCGGCCCCTTCGCGGGTGCCTGATATATCATGGATAAAACCAGGTAAAGTTGCCTGGGACTGGTGGAACGACTGGAACATCAGCCACGTTGATTTCGATGCAGGCATAAACGTACAAACTTATAAATATTACATCGACTTTGCGGCAGCAAATAAACTGGAATATATTATTATTGATGAAGGCTGGTCGGATGATTATGACCTCAACATATCAAAACTTGATGTTCAGGCGGTAGTTGATTATGGCAAGCAAAAAAATGTGGGGGTTATATTATGGTCAACCTGGTATGCCATTACCCGCAATGCGGATGCTTTATTTGGGAAATTCGCGCAAATGGGCATAAAGGGTTTTAAGATAGATTTTATTGACAGGGATGACCAGAAAGCTGTAAGCTCATTATATAACCTGGCACAGTTAGCCGCCGGCCACCATTTGCTGGTTGATTATCATGGCATGTACAAACCCGGCGGCATGCAGCGCACTTATCCTAATGTGATCAATTGCGAGGGCGTAAGGGGCCTCGAAAATATGAAATGGGGCGTTGATAACCAGCCGGGTTACGATGTAAGCCTCCCTTTTATCCGCATGATGGCCGGGCCTATGGATTATACCCCCGGCGGCATGCGCAATGCTACGAAAGCGGCATTCCGGCCGGTAAACTCAAACCCTATGACCCAGGGCACACGCGGCCACCAGTTGGCTATGTACGCCATATTTGAAGCGCCGCTGCAAATGCTGTCTGATAATCCAACTATTTATATGCGCGAACAGGAAAGCACTGATTTTATAGCGGCAATACCTACTACTTTTAACCAAACCGTTTCCCTTGACGGCAAAGTGGGTGATTTTATAAGCATGGCCCGCCGCAAAGGCGCTACCTGGTATGCCGGAGCGATGACCAACTGGACCCCACGCGAAATAACGATGGACCTTTCTTTTTTGGGTGACGGGACTTACAGGGCAACCATATTTGAGGACGGTGTAAACGCTAACCGGGATGCCACCGACTATATCCGCAAAGTGATAACTGTAACCGCGAAAGATAAATTAGCCATAAAAATGGCATCAGGCGGCGGATGGGCGGCAAGGTTTGAGAAGGAATAGTTTGCCTTTTCTTAACCTGCATCAAGTATTTCAGGCCCGTTTCCGGCTTATCTTTGTATAATAATTTACAAACGACATGGAAAAGCAAATAGAAAAAATATTCAGCCGCCCGGCCCGCCCGGGCATGGTTGGCGATGGGTTCAGGGTTTTTAATTATTTCCCCAATGGGGAACTTACCCAGCAACGGGTAAGCCCTTTTTTGCTGATGGACTTTAACGCCGAATATGATTTCGGGCCATCGGATCACCTTCGCGGTGTTGACGTGCACCCGCACAAAGGTTTTGAAACTGTTACAATTGCCTACAAAGGCAGCGTGGCCCACCACGACAGTACCGGCAACAGCGGTGTAATTAACCCCGGCGATGTGCAATGGATGACAGCAGGAGCAGGCATTTTGCACAAAGAATACCACGAAAAAGCGTTTTCGAAAACAGGCGGCCCCTTTGAGATGATACAGCTTTGGGTAAACCTGCCCGCCAAAAACAAGCTTACTGCCCCGCAATACCAGGCGATAACTGCCGCACAGATTGAAAAGGTAACACTTGCCGAAAACAACGGTGTGGTAAACGTTATTGCCGGTTCGTTTAACGGGCATAAAGGCCCGGCCAATACTTTTAC
>DATCES010000399.1:0-2327 GCA_036509935.1 Mucilaginibacter sp. | reverse complement strand
ACATCGCCCTTAATTTATAAGCCCAATGATACCCTTGTGTTAAAAAAACGTTGCAGGTTGTTTTTCCCTGGTTATAATCTGTTTAAGTGGATCACCGGCGGCGATATATCAAAAGACGGCAGGCAGGTTTTGATAAAAAGTTATGTAATGGTTTATTACTGGAAACGCCAGGGCAATATGCCTGTGTGGAAAACCCTGCAAAAAAAACCGCAGCTACTGCCTTACATACAGGAAAAACAAGGCGAGGCGATTGGGTTTACCCCCGATGGCAAAGGGTACTATACCACCAGCGAAGGGGTTTACTCCCCAATTTACTATTATAAGATCCCGGGAAAATTCAATCAGCAATTAATCAAATAATCTATTGAATAACACCGCAGCCGATTATTACTGCTTTATTCATTTTTTGCAATATTCACGCTGTGCATCATTGCCAGTACCAACAAGGCCATAAATGTAAGTTGTGGCTTTTCTGATCAGTACTCCAGCTCCTGGCAATTAAACCCGGCATTTTGAAGCAGGGATTCGATATACCGCGGCGAAATATTGCTGGCCTCTATCCTTAAAATGTTATCACAGTCTTCCAGGTCAAAGTTCCATCCTTTAATAGCCGGAACGGCGGTCAGCAAGGGTTTTACCTCGCTAACCTGTTCGGGTTTTTCAACACTTGTTGTAAATATCAGTATGTCCATATTGGTGAGTAGTGAATGATGAATTGTGAGTGGTGAAGGGTGAGTGGTGAATTGTGAGTAGTGAATTGTGAGTAGTGAATGATGACTTACAAATAATTAACTCACTACTCACTTCTGACCTACTCACAACTCACCACTCACCAACTTACTCCGTTGTTTTATTGGTATCCGTTGCAAAATTGTCCCAGTTGTTTTCTGCGCCCCACGTTCCGTGCCCGCACCTTTGTCCCCATTTCTCTTTAAACTTTTCCCTTTCTTCGGGTGTCATATTTTTGAACCGTTCGGCCATACGGTGGCGCATCCAGTGGCCGCCGCCCCTGGGGCCGCCTTTACCAAAGCCAAACAGTATTTTACTTAAAATAAATATGCCCATTGCCTGCCAAAAGGTGATTACCCCCAGGTGGAATATCACAGGCATTAACCAGTTCCACAAATTCATCACCACAAAGCTGGCGAGGGACAGGAAGGCGGCAACTGCCAATGGAATAAATATAAATCGCCCTCTATAAATAAATGATCTCATGTTTTTAATTTTTTAATGTTTTGTTAATTTTTAATATTCCGTTATTTCCTCATACAATTGTCGCAGCCTTTTGCGAAGATGCAGCACTGCATACCGCTTACGCGATACCAGGGTTTGTATATTTTCGCCGGTTCGTTCAGCTATCTCTTTAAAAGGGATGTCTTCCAGTTCCTGCCATATAAAAACCTGCCTTTGCCCGTCTGGCAATTCATCCAGCGCGAAAAATAATTGTTCCCAAAACAGGTTGCGCAGGTACTCCGTTTCGGGTGTTTTTGCTTCCGTCATCAAAATGGCTTTAAAGTCCGGGGCTTCATCGTCATCTTCATCAGGCAGCATATCATCCAGCAAGGTTTCCGTCCGTTTTTTATGCTTATCCAGTATTTTATTACGGGCAACACGGTACAGCCATGCGCCGGTTTGTTCAATAGGTTCTGAATTTACTACCGAACTGAACTGGTACCAAACATCCTGCAGGATGTCTTCGGCATCGGCATCATTTTTTACCCTTCGCCTAATAAAGCCCAGCAGGTTTTTACCATACGAGCTTATGGCTTGTATGATAGTGTTGTTTTTTTCTCCGGGCATTACAGCGGTTACCAATGTATAATGGTTTAAATATAAAGACGATTGTGTTTATAAAACATTTTATTTTATTTTTAGAAAAAGTCCGGAAGTCCGGAAAGTCCGAAAGATATATTTGTGGGATAGGGGATACAAAGGAGCAGTTTTGTTAAATTGGATTAGTTTAATTTGGTTAGCTTAAGTTGAATTAGTTAAATTTACGGTGTAAAATATCAATAACCCAATGGCCTATAATACGAAACTTGCCGACAGAATAAGGGAAGCGCTTGTACATTTACGCGATGTGGAGGAAAAAGAGATGTTCCGCGGTGTATGTTTTATGGTTAATGGTAAGATGTGCGTGTGCGTTAGCGGAGATGAAATGCTGTGCCGCATTGGCGCCGAACAAATGGAAACGGCTTTGGAAGCAAATGGGTCCCGGCAGATGATAATGGCAAGAAACAGGCCAAGTAAAGATTTTGTATTTATTGGTGAAGAAGGTTTTAGGCATCAAACGGACTTTGACCATTGGATAAGGCTTGCGCTGGAAT
>DATCES010000398.1:0-3526 GCA_036509935.1 Mucilaginibacter sp. | reverse complement strand
GGCGAAATTGCCGTCATCTACCGCAATCACAGCCAGGTGGATCAACTGGTGCAATACCTGGATACCCAGCATGTAGCCGTAAACACCAAACGTAAAACCGACATTTTTACCCTGCCATTTGGCGAAAAGATCATCAATATCCTGCAATACCTGGCTTTGGAAATGGATTCGCCCTATAGCGGCGATGAGCTGCTGTTCGAGATCATGCACTATGATTTTTTTGATATCCCGCCTATTGAGATTGCCAAAGCAAGCGTTGCGGTAACAAAGGAAAACTATGCAACATCAAATTACAATGAGCCAAAAACTTCATTGCGCAGGTATATCAGCCAGATAAAGGCCCCGGTACAACCCGGTTTGTTTGATAAAACCGCAAACCAGGGCATGAAATTTTTGATGAGCGATATTGATTACCTGTTAAAATATTCCGTCAGCAATACGCTGCAGCAGCTTTTCCAGCAGGTGATAGCTAAAATGGGCATCCTTAAATATGTGATGGCGCAGTCGGACAAAGGCTGGTATATGCAGGTGCTTACAAATTTCTTTGATTTTTTGAAAGATGAAAGCCGCAAAAACCCCGAAATTAAACTGGCCGACCTAATCGCTATCATCAAACTAATGAAAGAAAACAAGATCAGGCTGGAATTGAACCAGGTTATTTTTTCGGAAAACGGGGTTAATTTTTTAACGGCCCACGGCTCAAAGGGGCTGGAGTTTGAGCATGTGTTCCTTATCGGGTGCAGCAAAAAAATATGGGACAGCAAAGGCCGTAATTATGGGTTCAGTTACCCCGACACGCTAACACAATCCCCCGATGATGACATCGCACAAAAAGAAGAATCGCGGCGTTTATTTTATGTGGCCATAACCCGTGCAAAGCAATCCCTGTCCATCTCTTATGCCGGTAAAGATAAAAACGGCAAAGACCAGGAAGCATCACAGTTTGTGGGCGAAATTTTGGCGGATACCAACTTACAGGTGCAGCATCCAAAAGTAAATGAAGATGCCATGATGGAGTTTTTAGCCGTTCAATTTAAAGAGACAGATCATCCTAAAATTGAATTGCTGGATAAAAATTATATCGACCAATTACTACAGGATTATACACTTTCGGTTACGCATTTGAATAACTACCTCGATTGTCCGTTAAGGTTCTATTTCCAGTGCCTTATCAGGGTGCCATCGGGAAAAAGTCCGGCGGCAACATTTGGGCAGGCGGTGCATTGGGCATTAAATAAAACATTCAGAAAGTTAAAAGATAATGGCGATGAGTTCCCGTTAACTGATGATTTTATGAAAGAATTCCGCTGGTTTATGTACCGCAACCGCGACTCGTTCACCAAAGAGGATTTTAAACTGCGGCTTGATTACGGCGAGAAGATATTGCCGCCTTACTATAATCAGAATATAAATATTTGGAACAAGATAGCCGTTACCGAACGGCCCATAAAAAATGTGGAGGTTGAGGGGGTGCCCATAAAAGGGAACCTTGATAAAGTAGAATTTAACGGGAAACAGGTAACCGTTGTTGATTACAAAACCGGTAAATTAAAAAACGCGAAGGATAAATTAAAAAGGCCGGATGATGACAACCCCAATGGCGGCGATTACTGGCGCCAGGCCGTTTTTTATAAAATTTTGATAGACAATGACCGCGCTATTGATTGGGAAGTTGTAAGTACGGTATTTGAATTTGTGGAACCTGTTAGCGAAGGCGAATACCACAAAGAAAAAATTGCGGTCGGCCTTGATGACACCGCCGAAGTAACCGCCCAGATAAAAATGGTATATCAAAAAATCGTGGCACACGATTTTAACACCGGCTGCGGCAAAAAGGAGTGCGACTGGTGCCATTTTGTGAAAAGCAATTTTAAACAGTTGGGCAATGTGATGCAGGAGGAGGATGTTGATTAACCCATAGGGACGCAATACTTTGCATCTCTTTTACGAGGATTAATGCAAAAATCGGGATGACCGTTGCTTGCCTTTGTTTGTCAAAACTAAAGGCGGCCCCAACGGCATCAATTACCATAGTTTTTCTTTAGCAATGGAACATACAGTTTTTACTATCCCTATACTTTTATAAAAAAGTGAAGTTGCATGAACTGTTGTGCCAACAATAGCACCCCTTTTTTGCTGAAACTGGTAGCTAACACCCATAATAAGGGCAAACATTACCGGAACCAGTAATAATATAAAGGGATTTGAGTTTGTGATCAGCTTTTTCATTGTTGTGTGATTTGATGATACAAAGGAATAGTTAAAATTTCAACTGCCAAAAAATATTATACCAACAGGCGGGATTTATAGATGAACGGTTGTTTAATAAGTTTAACCAGTTTGTCGGATGTAAATGGCGGTTTATCGGTGAAACACCCCGTTATATATAAAAAATACCCTTACTCGCCGTCAAAATATTAATTTCGGTATAATGAAACAACGCTGGCAAATATTCTGGCACATCTTTTTTTGGGTCTTTCTGATTACGCTGTTTTTGTTTGTAGTGCACTCTTATACAAAAATAAACACAATTGAAACGCTGGCCTATTTATTGTTCTATATTATTGATATCACTTTATTTTACCTCAACTACCTGCTATTAATCCCCCGGTTTTTAGATCATAAGCGATATGGCATTTATGGCCTTAACCTGCTATTAGCAATTATTTTTTACGGATTGGGCAAGTATGGCCTGGCGCTTATTTTTAAGCAGCAGGTGCTGGTGCCTGGTAAGGGCGAAGTAATTGGCTTCGGGGCCTTTTTTTTAAGCACAACAGTTACCAACCTGTTTTTTTTGTTTCTAAGTACCGTTTTGAAGTTTACGGTGGATTGGTTTTTGAATGAACGCATACAACGCGATCTGGAAAACCAGCGCCTCAGTGCCGAACTTGCTTTCCTGAAATCGCAGATAAACCCGCACTTTTTATTTAACTCGTTAAATAGCATTTATTCCTTAGCCTACCAACGTTCGGAAACTACGCCCGAAGCCATATTGAAATTATCGGAAATTATGCGTTATATGCTTTATGGGTGCAACGATAACAAGGTTGACCTGGCAAAGGAGCTACAGTATTTGCTAAATTATATTGACCTGCAAAAAATAAGGTTCAGTAATAACGCATTTATTAATTTTAAAATTAATGGAAAGGTAGAAAATCAACAAATTGTACCTTTGTTATTGATTGCATTTATTGAAAATGCCTTTAAACATGGCGTGGTTAATAACGCGGTAATGCCCGTTCGTTTGTTAATTGCTATAAATGAAGCACATTTGTACTTTTACATTCAAAATAAAAAACACAACAATAATCGTGATGCACTTGGGGGGATTGGTTTAAGTAATGTTAAACGCAGGCTTGATTTGCTTTATCCCGGAAAATATAATTTGGATATACGCGATGAAACAGATACTTACACCGTTGAATTATCATTAGTTTTATAGCATGATCAGATGCCTCATAGTTGACGATGAGCCTTTAGCGCTCCATATACTGGAAGATTATATTTCCAAAATACCTTTTTTGCA
>DATCES010000397.1:0-6342 GCA_036509935.1 Mucilaginibacter sp. | reverse complement strand
TTCCAATGGCGGCGGCGTATTATCAACCGTGGGCAGATGCAGGTATTTTATCCCTTCGTGCACCGCTTCGCTATAAGTATTGTGCATGCGCATATTTACAATGGCAGTTACCCCCAACGCTTTTAATTTTTTTAAGCCAAGCAAATTATACTGGCTGCCAATAAAAAGATGTGCCGTTACCTGGCAGCGGCTTAAACGCGGCATACCTGCAACTAAACGGTATATGTTATCGTAAATATAATCGTAAACCAGTCCTGCGCCTATAATCACCCGTTTTATTTTGCTGAACATTTTATTTTAATTTATTTGCACGGGTTACATAATCCATTGCCTGCTGAAAAGTGGCTACCCATATATCTTTCCTGTTTTTCTTCAGGTAAGCCAGCAATTCCCGGTGCGATCTGGCCGGGGTGGTTATATAATCGCCGCCTATGCCATGAAACATAAAAACCCCCATGCCGCCGCTTTGTTTAACTTTTTTAACAAAAGCAATCAAATTATTGCCGGTGCTATTGCCCTCCAAACCATAAGATGGCACCCCCAAAGGGTCCAGGTGCCCGAAATCGGTAATAACGGCGTCTTTATCACCCCCAATACGCGCATATTTAATTAAACCCGATTTCCGGAGCGCATCCACATAGCTTTTCCCCCCGACTGCCGTTTCCGTGCAGGGGTATGCATAAGTGCGCGAAGTTTTACCATCTACGGCAAATAAAAAATTATTCATCAGGCCAATCTCACGAACGATGGTATGAGGCGTATATTTTTCGGAGGCTACCGGATTGTCTTCTGTACCCGAACAAGGATGATAAAGCGTATGGTTTGCCAGTTCGTAACCTTTTTTGCTAAGCGCCCGCCATTTAGGGATGGTAGAATAGTTAATATCACCTGTAAGAAAGAAAGTTGCTTTTAAATTTGCAGAATCCAGTTGCGGGACGGCTATATCCATTTGCGAATTCAGCCCATCATCATAAGTAAGTACAATAACCGCCTTTTTATGATGGGGCCATGCAATTTTTTGCTGGGCTTGTGCAGTAAAGTTTAATAGTGAAAAAAGTAGTATAAGCCTTTTCATAACAGTATGTTGAATAAAAAATATAACGGATTATTTCACCCGATAAATATATACCTTTGATATGGCCAGGAAGCTTTAATAGTGTACCCTATTGGCTATATTATAGCTAAATCCATTCAATCACTTTAAAATAACCTTGGTGGCGCCATAACCAAATTTCTCTTTCAGGGCATCCATAAAGGTTTGTATCTTTTGATGTTTGCTCAAAATTTTATGTATTTCGTGCTTCAAAGTGCCGTTGCCAACGCCATGAATAAATATAATTTCGGGCAACTGGTGTACAATGGCGGCATCAAGGGTTTTATGGAAATGGGCCAGCTGGATGTTTAATATTTCGGCGCTATTTAAAAATTGGTAATCGTTCCGTAGCTTTTCAATATGCAGGTCTATCTCGGTAGCTGGTTTTTCAGTAACAGTTTTTTCCGCGGTTGGCCTGAAAAAACTTTCTTTTAATTTTTGGGGATCAATAAGCGCATCGGGTTCGTCCATTCGGATTAACCACCCTTGCTGGTTTAATACCGGCACATTTTTTTTTGCGCCAGAAAAATCTTTCGCCTTAAATTTTTCTATATACTCAAGGGGTACATGCGGTTCCACATTTTGAGAGGTATAAAAAAGCACGTTAAAAATAAATTTTGGCCACAACTGCAGGTCGGCTAATTGCGCCGAATATATTTTGGCTGACGATTTTGGTGCCATTATGCCGGCATATTCCCCTTTAAAACGTAATTGTTTATCGGTTGTCATTGTTGTCATTAACTGGAAAGACGTATCGTTGATCAAATGAAAATGGACGACGGCGTTGGCCTTAAGGTCGCTGACAACCGCTATATATACGCCATTGGTTTGAAATTCGCCCGCAGGAACTGTATTGTCTTCGGTAGCATTACTTTTAACTGTACCAATAGGTTCGTAGCCATGTACAGTAGTAACCTTATTTGCCGGTACCGGTATTTCAAAATCATCATCGCCTGTAACGCCTATCATTTGTTCATCAATGATCCGGGTAACAAAACCCTCCCTTTTCTCATCAACAAACCGCACAAAGTCACCTAATTTATATTTCATTGTTTATGATTTCACAGATTACTTTGGATGACACTAATTTGGTTGGGATAATCAGCAAATCCAGACTGCAAATTTACACAGTTAAAATAACTAATCGGTGTAATCATCATAGGTGTTCGGAAGATTGAAAATAAAGCGTTGGGACGTGCGATTCCCTCCTCGGGGAGGGTAGGGAGGGGTTTAGCGAACTGTTTTACCCTATGCTGTGGGATTTCAAAAGTTAAAAACACTGTTAGCTGTACACATACAGTAGCGGCGAAACCCCTCCCTGCCACCTCACAACCCATCGCACCCCTCCCTCGGGAGGGAATTTAACGGCAATCAAAATTCTTCCGAACACCTATGGTGTAATCATTCCCAAATCGGTGAAATCCCAAAAAATAAAAAAACCACCCGCCCTAAGGCAGGTGGCTACAAATTAGTTATTTAATACCCCTATTAAAATAACTGATGCAAAGTAAAAAATTATTTGCCGGGGTGCAAATAAATTGTTTTTTTTTGCCGTTAAATCTTCAGGGAAGGGGGGCGCAATAGTTGTGTTTCGGCGTATGACCAATTAAATACACATGTATGAATAATCAGACACACAGTATGGAGTATATAAGATTCAAAACAAAGAAACCCGGACATTAGCCGGGTTTCTTTGTTTTGAAGATTTAATCAGTTAAGATTTCTGAATCGAATTATTCCAATCATTAGCTGCGCTTTTTACTTTTGTTTTAACTCCATTATAATTACTGGCGGCCTCATCCTTTACGTTTTCAATGCCTGATTTTGCGTTATCGGCCACATCGTCTTTATAGTCAATCCCATCATGAACCGCACCCCTGAATTTTGATCTTGCCCTTTCGTAAACACTATTGCCCCGTTCTCTCAGGTCGCCGGTTGTTGATTGCGCCTTGTTTTTTGCGGTCATAATCAAATCATTTACAAAATCGGCTATGCCGTCCCTAATTGTTTCTCCTTTTTCTGGCGCTAACAATAGTCCCAATGCCGCACCCGCCGCCGCGCCGATTAAAAGCGCTGCCATAACCTTTGATGTATCTTTCATATTTTTTGTTTTTTAGTAGATATTATAAGTGTACAATAACAATGCCAAGCCCCATGCTGGCCTGTCCATTAAATATTGCAAAAAAAAAGGCATCCACTTTTTGGGTGGATGCCTGGTACGTTTAATGATTATATTATAATTAAATAACCTTTACATTTACCGCATTTAAACCTTTTCTTCCGTTCTCCACTTCAAATTCCACTTTATCATTTTCACGGATTTCATCAATCAGGCCTGTTGAATGAACAAATACGTCCTGGCCACCAGCGTTTGGTGTAATAAAACCGAAACCTTTTGTTTCATTAAAAAATTTTACTGTTCCTTCTTTTTGCATTATTTTACTATTTATTTATTTTAAGGGCGGCAAGGTACGTATAATTGCCAATATAACGCAATCATAATTATTTATTAAAAAATCGCCGCTTGTTTCTGTTTCCTTGTTGCCTTTCTTCTTAAAAGCTCCCGCCCGGCGCAGTGTTGTCATTTTATATCGGTGAAATCAATAAAAAATAAATTAGCTTTGTTATCCTATTAAATCAGTTTAAACTTAATGAGCACGGCACCCGACAGATCAACCATCCCCAGCCTAATCCGCAATATTGTAGAAAACATCCACCTGGACACCCATACTTTTATGACCCATAAGGTACATGATGTATGGCAAGAAATAAGTTACAGGCAGGCATTGGATAAGATCGATGCAGTTTCGGCGTATTTGCTTGAAACGGGCATTATAAAAGGCGACCGCTTGGCCTTAATCATTGAAAACTGTCCCGATTATGTTTATTACGACCAGGCGCTGCAGCAAATCGGCGCTATAAATACCTCCATATACCCTACCCTTACCGAAGTTGAAATAGAATATATTTTAAATGATTCCGGCGCCCGCACTATATTAGTTGGCAATCCTTTTTTATTGCGCAAGGTGCTTAAAATTGCCAATAACTGCCCGGCGTTGATACGTATTATCCCGGCATTTGACGGTTTTGAAAAAATTACCGATAAACTGCGCCTTAATGCAGGGGTGATTAGTTTTAAAGATTTGATTGATGAAGGGAATAAGCTGGTGGGCCAATACCATTCGGCCATTAATATTGCCCGCGAAGCAATTTTGCCTTCTGATCTTTCGTGCCTTATTTATACTTCGGGCACTACCGGTACGCCTAAAGGGGTTATGCTTACCCATTATAACCTTACCGAAAATGCGAGGGTTAGCCTGATACAAACCCCCATTATTAAAAAAAACGATATTTTTTTATCCTTTCTGCCGTTGTCGCATGTATTTGAGCGTACTGCAACCTATCATATCTGCCTTTATACAGGCAGTAAAATGGCTTTCGCCCAAAGCCTCGACCTGCTGGCCAAAAACATGGCCGAAGTAAGGCCAACGATTATGAATTGCGTCCCCCGCCTTTTGGAACGCATACATGACAAGGCCATGAAAAATGGTACTGCCGCCGGCGGGGTTAAGGCAAAAATATTCCTTTGGTCGCTGAAAATTGGCCGCCAGTACCGAGAAGTAAAGGAAGAAGGCAAAAAACCGGGATTTATATTAAGCCAGCAACACAAGATTGCCGAAAAATTAGTTTTCAGTAAAATAAAAGAAAAAACCGGGAGCCGGTTAAAAATGATGCTTTCAGGCGGCGGCGCTTTGCCAAAAAACATCGGCGAGTTTTTTGGCGACCTGGGCATAAGGGTATTAGAGGGTTTTGGCCTGACGGAAACATCGCCGATAATGTCTATCACTGAAACCGACCGTATTATTTACGGCACGGTAGGCCGGATAATACCAGGTATTGAAGTTGCGATACAAAATGTGGATACCAAAGAAATTTACACCATACAAACGCACCATACATTTAAACAGGATTTTCAGTCGGAAGAAGGCGAGATTATTGTGCGCGGCCATTGCGTGATGAAAGGCTACTGGAACAAACCCGAAGAAACGGCTTCGGTTATTGACCCTGATGGCTGGTTCCATACCGGGGATATTGGCCGTTACTACAGGGGCAACCTGCAAATTACCGACAGGCTGAAAAATATGCTGGTAAACGCTTACGGAAAAAATGTTTACCCCACCCCGGTTGAAAACACCTATTTAAAAAGCCCAAAAATTGAACAGGTATTTTTAGTTGGCGATAAACGCGAATACATTACCGCCATTGTAGTACCTTCAAAAGAAACTTTACAGGAAACCTTTAAATTAAACGAAGCATTTTTTGACGAGCCTGAACTGTTTATTGAGGATAAAGAAATTGTGGGCTGGATTGGCCAGGATATAAAAAGGCTATCCCATGAACTTGCCAAATTTGAACGGATAAAAAACTTTAAAGTAAAACGCAAACCGTTCAGCATTGATGACGGCGAGGTTACCCCTACCATGAAAGCCAAACGCAAAGTAATCGAAAAGAAATACGCCGGGCCTATTGATGAAATGTATTTGCAGGAAGCGGAGGGGGACTAATTTCGGATTTCGGAATTTCGATTTCGGATTTGTTTTGATTTTGGCTCTTAAACAGTAAAATAGCAGTTTAATTTTCCTTAAACTTGTGTGGCGAGAATATTAACCTGGCTTCAATCTATTGAGGCAACGACTTGCACCAAACAATTTATCTTTTACCCCTTCCCACCTTGCTAATCACCCAAAAATTGGTTATATTTGAGTTAATCCCAAAAGCATAATTTTCCGGGGCGGAGCATCCTTAAAAAAAAATAAATATTTTTATTATTTTTTCGGCGTTTTTGTTGTTGCTCTTTGAACTTTTTTTAATATTTGATTGATATACAATACATTAAATAAATTTTCACTTTAATTTTATCACGCCCTAAACGCGTTTAGCCTGTGAAACCGCGAATTTTATCACGCCCTAAACGCGTTTAGCCTGTGGAACCGCGAATTTTATCACGCCCTAAACGCATTTAGCCTGTGGAACCGCGAATTTTATCACGCCCTAAACGCATTTAGCCTGAACGCCCTTGTTGAGGATGCCGCTGGCATGAACCGGGTGATTGGCTTTTTTCGTTGCGAAATATGTTGATGCTTTTTACAAATGCATAATCATTTTTTCAGGAAAATTTTTCTGATATTTAGCTAATATGTTAGTATCCGAAGGTATATTGAAATGGGTTATTAACTTCTACCCCCCTT
>DATCES010000396.1:0-8967 GCA_036509935.1 Mucilaginibacter sp. | reverse complement strand
TATATGGGCAACCAGGTCATAAAACTCATGAATGTTTTTGCTGTATTTTAGCAGCAGGTGGTAAATAAACCACGCAGCCAGAACTAATATGCCAAGTTTGATCAGGTAGGATAAAAGTTTTTTAACGCGTACAGTCAAAAGGATGATTTTTGTGCAATGTTACGAATAGAAGTTCATTGTTCATGGTTCATAGTTCATAGCTCGTGATTTTTAAGGCAAATATTGCTGCCTTTTTACTATGAACCATGAACTTATTTCAGCCTCGCTTTTAAAAATTGAATAGTGTTTGCGTAAGCATTTTTTGTGGCTTCACTGTTATAAACCGGGTTGCTTGGGTTAGCGAAACCGTGGTCGGCATCATATTGGTGGAGGTATAACATGATAACTATCTTTTCTTGTTTTATGAAATCAATGTTTAATGTGAGTTTGAACAACCAATATTAAGATATTTTTGTTTGAATTTTTGTAACACATAGTATCAGATTTACGAAGTTTTTAAAACTTCGTAAATCTGATACTATATGGTTCAGCAATTAATACCGAACTTAAACTATACCTTTAGCACATGGAACCTGAATTTATTACGTATCAAAAATTTAGCGATTCTGCTTTAGCGGATGAGCTTGGCGGACAGTTAGAATTTCACCACATAGAGTATTTTATAGAAAAAGAAGCCAGGCCGTTTGATCCGACCTATTCTTTTAACGAATCGTCAGTAACTCAATATGCTGTCAAAATAAAAAGTGAAGACTTTGAAAAAGTAAACCGGTTATTAAAGGATGATGCAAGCGAAGATGTTACCGAAATAGGTAAAGACTATTACCTCTACAGTTTCACGGATGATGAATTGATGGAAGTAATTACCAAAGCCGATGAGTGGAGCCCTTTCGATGTGGTACTTGCCCGGAAACTATTAGCGGAAAAAGGTAAGGTTTTCACCGATGACGCAATAACTGCCATAAATGAAAAAAGAATTGAGGAGTTAAAAGTACCCGATCCGCCGCAAACCTACTGGATTGTTGTCGGCTACGTTTGTGCCTTTGCCGGTGGCCTGTTAGGCATTTTTATTGGCTGGTACCTGATGACCTACAAAAAAACACTGCCCAATGGCGAACGGGTGTACGAATACCTGGAAAGCGACCGGAAGCAAGGCCGAATAATATTTTATATTGGCATTGTGGTTTTAACAGTGGCAGTGGGTTATAAGTTCGCTGGAATATTTAGTAACGATTGATTAGTACAAGAAAGACTTCCGAAGTTTTTAAAACTTCGGAAAATTCTGATTCAGACAATTAATCAAAATCCGAAATTGAACATCCGAAATCCGAAATCACCCTACCCCAATATTTCCTTTATATCCTCAATAGAAAGCGATTTAATAAAGCTTTCCTCGGTAGTAATAAGTGCACGTGCTACGCTTAGTTTGCGCTGTTGCAATGCCAGTATCTTTTCTTCAACCGAATCTTTGGTGATGCATTTGTAGATGAACACATTTTTTGTTTGGCCGATGCGGTGGGTACGGTCAATTGCTTGCTGCTCAACGGCCGGGTTCCACCAGGGGTCGAGGATGAAAACATAATCAGCTTCGGTTAAATTGAGGCCCACGCCGCCGGCTTTTATCGAAATAAGGAATACCCTTGTTTTTTCATCTTCCTGGAACTGTTTTACCACATCGCCACGGTTTTGGGTGCTGCCATCAAGGTAGACATAAGGGATTTTTTCATTATCAAAGTATTCCCGGTAAATATTCAACTGTTTTACAAACTGCGAAAATATCAGCACCTTATGCCCGCCTTCCAAAACGTTGGAAAGGGTATGCACCACGTTCTCAAATTTGCCGGAGTCGCCTTCATAGTCCTGGTCGATCATAATCGGGTGATTGGCAATTTGCCTTAGTTTTATCAGGCCTTGCAACACATGGATCTGTTTTTGGGCAAAGCTGCCGTCCTCCAGGCTTTTCAGCAATTCGTTGCGGTATTCTGATTTTACTTTTTCATAAACAGACGACTGCTCCTCGCTCATCTGGCAGTAAAACAGGTTCTCGGTTTTTGGCGGCAATTCAGGTGCCACCTGTTCCTTGGTGCGGCGTAATACGAAGGGTTTTATCATGGCCTGCAATTTGCGTGCCTTTTCTTCATCGTGTTTCTTTTCAATAGGGGTAACAAACTCGTTCTGGAAATAATTCTGTATTCCCAGCAGCCCCGGGTTAATAAACGTCATTTGTGTCCACAGGTCGTTTACCGAATTTTCAACCGGAGTGCCGCTCAGGATCAGTTTAAACCGCGATTTTAATTCCCTTACCGCCTGGAATGATTTTGAAGATGGGTTTTTTATGTTCTGGCTTTCATCCAATATCACATAATCAAAAAAATAGGCGGACAGCAGATCAATGTCTATCCGGCTGATGCCGTAAGTGGTGATCACCACATCGTAATTGGCAAACACCTCCGGCGATTTATAGCGCAGCGTACCCGTGTGCACCATCAGCCTCAATTGGGGGGTAAACTTTTTTGCCTCGTTCAGCCAGTTATAGATCAGCGAAGTGGGCATAATGATAAGCGAGGCGCTTTTGCCCGCTCCGATGGTACCCGCTGTACCTGCGGCTTCGGTATCTTCTTTATGTTTTTGCAATAGTGCAAGGGTTTGTATGGTTTTACCTAAACCCATATCATCAGCCAGGCAGCCGCCAAAATGGTAGCTCTTTAAAAAATGAAACCAGTTATAGCCTGCTTTTTGGTAAGGCCTTAAATGGCCCTCAAAATTCAGGGGCATGGCAACATCTTCCAGCGCCTCAAAATCTGTAAGTTTTTGCAGTTTGCGGCTCATGGTAACGTTGGCCATTTCGCCTTCGGCAAGGTCGTTCAAAAGGCCTATATGTTGCCGCCGCAGTTTAAGGTTATTTTCCCCATCGGTAAAATGCAGCAGGCTGCCATATTGCGAAAACCATTTTTCGGGGATAACGGCTATTTCGCCGGATGGCAGCGTAAATTCCTTTATATGGTTAAGGATATGGTTTTTCAGTTGAATAAAAGGGATCTTGTACGACCCGAAATATACCATGGCGTTAATATCGAACCAATCGTTATTCTCGTTAACCTCCAAATCTATTTTGCTGTTACCGAAAACATAACGTTTTTTCCCTCCCTGGTCGGGTTGTGCTATTTCAAACCCCCCATCAACTAATGCATCAAAATGCTGGTTTATCCACTCAAATATAGAAAATGAATGGTCGGCATCTTCATCGGGCAGGTCAACCTCCAGATTTTTAAACAGGGACGAGGCTGTTTTTAGCCCCATAGCCTCCAGTTGGTGAAATTTATTTTTCTCCCATAAAACAGATCGTTTTATGCGGTGAAAGGTATAATTATCCCCATTGCGTTCCATGCGTACCGAAACACTTCGTTCATCGCCATAAGAAAACAAATAGCCCGCATATTTAAAATTGAGCTGCAACTGTGACGTGCCCCCTTCAATATAAATAGGTTTTAAAACCGGTGTTGCATCATGTTTTTCGGTATTGATGGTAAAGCCCTCGGCATATACATGGTGTTTTTCAATAAGGGGCGCCACAAATTTTTCGAAATAGGATTGCTCTGATGAACGGGGGATTGCTATAAAACGTTTATTAAGGAATGGGAGCAGCTTTTTGCCTTCAATCTCCTTTTCAAAATAATAAAGGGTGTCATCCAGCAGCATCCAGGCCGGGTGGTTGCAAATAATCCCTGCATTTTTAAACATAAACTCAATACGCATGCCCTGGTATTTGATAGTAGGGAAGTACCTGATCTCGTCTGCATCGCGCCTGAAATGGAATAGTACCGTGGCAACTTCCGTAGCAATTTGCAGTTTGCGCTCGGCAGGGTAGCCTTCTTTGCTCATCAGGTAAACCGGTTTGTTCTGCAACAGGCTTAAAGCCTCGGCCATGCGTTTTTCTATTTTTGGCCTGAGGGTATCAAAAAGTTGTTCATTAAATATTTTGGTGAAAAACTCAAATGGCCGGATAGGTTTTTTATAATACTTTTTTATGAGGTTTCCCTGTTCTATTTCATCAAGGATCTTAACCAATTTCAGGTCGGTTTCATCAATGCAATGGGTAAATTCTTTGGCTGTATTGGAGAACAAGCGCTGGTGCGTAAATGAAAACTCGCCATTGGGGTTAAGCTGAACAATGTGGGGCTCAATTACATACGATAGGTACTCGTGCCTGGCAATGGCGTAAATTATCCGGCAAGGTTTTGTACTGTCAACTCGTAACATAGCTTCTTATAAAAAAATTAAGAAAAGCTACATCAACAAAAAATTCAAACGTAATCAGAATTTGCAGTAAGTGGAAATGTTTTGTGTTAAATAATTGTTAACATAGTGGGGGATTATCCGTCTGTTTTTTTATATTTTGATAAAATTTTGATTAATCCTTGCTTATTAAAAAATATTCCAGTTACTTTACACGCATTATATATGAAAAGTAACAATGCCATTATAACAACAATTACTACCACCGGGGTAAAACACGGAGGAAGATAATCGTATGGTGTAAAACATAAGAACAAACCAAATGAACGCCTTCCTCCAAAAAGAGGAAGGCGTTTTTGTTTAAGTAATAGCTTTCTAAAGCCCCTCTCCTTTGGAGAGGGGTTGGGGTAAGGCGAAAAAAACAAAAGATGAAAATTTTAAAATTTGGCGGCACGTCCGTAGGATCGGTTCAAAGTATCCAAACTTTATTGAATATTTTGAAGGACGAAGTAAACCGCAAAGAAAAACCGGTGGTTGTATTATCGGCGATGGGCGGGGTAACCAACCTTCTGGTATCCATGGCCGAAGGGGCGGCAAACGGCGATGATTTCACCGCCGCACTGGCCGATCTGGAAAAACGCCACTTTGATATCGTAAAAAGCCACCTTACTGCCCAGCACCAAAATCCGGCTTATACTGGCTTAAAGATATACTTTAACCAACTGGAAGATTTATTGCAGGGCATTCTGACCCTGCGGGAACTTACCCCAAAAACCCGCGATTTGGTATTAAGTTTCGGCGAGCGGTGTTCCACCTTAATGATTTGCAAAATAGCCGCCCAGCATTTCCCCGAAACATTATGCGTTGATGCATCGGAATTGATAAAAACTGACAGTTCGTTCGGCCAGGCCAAAGTAAATATGGAATTGACCGAGTTACGGATACGTGGTTTTCAAAAAGGGCATAGCGATAAAATGCTGTTGGTAACCGGCTTTATTGCATCAAACGAAGTGGGGCAGATTACCACTTTGGGCCGTGGCGGCAGCGATTATACCGCCGCTATTTTTGGCTCGGCCTTAAATGCTAAAGAGATACAGATATGGACAGACGTTAACGGCATGATGACCGCCGACCCGCGCATGGTTAAAAAAGCATTCTCATTGCCCGAGCTTACTTACACTGAAGCAATGGAACTATCGTATTTTGGTGCGAAGGTGATCTATCCGCCAACCATGATACCGGCTTTTTTGAAAAAGATACCGATAGTTATAAAAAATACTTTTGACCGTGATTTTGCGGGAACCGTCATCCGCAACAATTGCCAACCGTCAAACCTGCCGATAAAAGGTATTTCATCCATCAACAACATCAGCATACTTAACCTGGAAGGAAGCGGCATGGTGGGAAAATCAGGTTTCAGCGGTCGTTTATTTTCATTGCTTGCACGGGAACAGATTAATATTATCCTGATAACCCAAAGTTCATCCGAGCATAGCATCACCTTCGCGGTGCAGCCCGGCGATACAGAAAAAGCACGTTTACTCATTGAACAGGAATTCGAACTGGAGCTGATCGCCAAAAAGCTGGAGCATGTTGTCATCGAGGAAAACCTGGCGATAATTGCCATAGTCGGCGAAAATATGAAGCAAACGCCGGGGGTATCCGGCAAGTTATTTCATGCACTTGGCCGCAACGGCGTAAATGTAAGGGCGATTGCGCAGGGATCATCGGAGTATAACATTTCTGTTATCATTTCAGCTAACGATCTTGCCAAAGCATTAAACGCCGTACACGATGGTTTTTTTGTTCAGTTAACCAAAACCCTGCACGCCTTCTGTTTGGGGACCGGC
The DNA here is from genome assembly GCA_036509935.1 of Mucilaginibacter sp. GTDB lineage: Bacteria > Bacteroidota > Bacteroidia > Sphingobacteriales > Sphingobacteriaceae > Mucilaginibacter. Next base: position 2,884 of record DATCES010000396.1, on the reverse strand, counting down.
AATATCGGCCAAACTTTATTTAAACAGCTCAACGCGCATGGCGCTTATTTGCAGGAGCATAACGGCATACAGGTAAAAATTGCCGGTATCAGCAATACGCGTAAAATGATATTTAATACCGACGGTATTTCCCTTGATAACTGGCAGGATGAATTGCAGGCCACACACCAAAAAGCCGACCTGCACGAATTTGTTGCCCGCATGAAAAGCATGAACCTGCCCAATTGCGTATTTATTGACAATACTGCCAGCCCCAAACCGGTGGAGTATTATGAGGAGGTTTTTAAAGCCAATATTTCGGTAATTACCTGCAATAAGATAGGCAATTCGGCCTCATACAAACAGTATAAAATCTTTCGCGATGCAGCGAAACAGCATGGGGTTGATTTTTTTTATGAGACCAATGTAGGCGCTGGGCTCCCTATCATCCGTACTTTAAAGGACCTGATGAACAGCGGCGACAGGATAATGAAAATAGAAGCCATTTTATCGGGTACTATTTCTTTTATATTTAATAATTTTAAAGGCGGCGCAAACTTTCATGATGTGGTGAAAATGGCACAGGAAAAGGGCTATACCGAGCCAGACCCACGTGATGACTTACGTGGTACCGACTTTATGCGTAAAATACTTATCCTTGCCCGCGATGCCGGTTATCCGATGGAAGCAGCAGAAGTGCAGATAGAAAGCATCCTGCCCAAAGCCTGTGTTGATGCACAAACCGTTGACGATTTTTATGCTGCATTAAAGGCAGAAGATGCTTTTTTCAGCAATTTAAAAGCAAAGGCCAAAGCGGAAAATAAAGTTTTACGCTACATTGGCAAACTTGAAGATGGTAAGGCGGCAATCACGCTGCAGATGGTAAATGAGGACCATCCTTTTTATACCTTATCGGGAAGTGATAACATCATATCCTTCACAACAGAACGGTATAAGGAACGGCCGCTTGTAGTAAAAGGTCCCGGTGCGGGGGCGGAAGTAACAGCGGCAGGGGTATTTGCTGATTTAATAAATGTGGGAACAGCCCCCTAACCCCCTAGCCCCCGCCAGCTGGCGGGGGAACTAAAGTTTGATAATATGGATGATAATATAAAATATGGCACAAAACTCCCCCGCCAGTTGGCGGGGGTTAGCGGGGCTAGTGTTGCCGTTTTCGCCCCGGCTACTGTTGCCAATGTAGTTTGCGGCTTCGATGTATTGGGCTTCGCGGTAAATGAACCCGGCGATGAGGTGGTGATGCGCATTACCAATAAACCAGGTATCATTATCAGCAAAATTACCGGTGATGATGGCCGGTTGCCGCTTGATCCGGCTAACAATACCGTAAGCGTAAGCGTTCAGCATTATTTAAACAGCATTGGGCGCAATGACATTGGTTTGGATATTGAGCTGCATAAAAAAATGCCCATTGGCAGCGGCCTGGGCTCCAGCTCGGCGAGTACAGTAGCAGGTTTATTTGCAATTAAGACTTTATTGGGTGACGAAACTGATCCTGTAACATTGCTGCCCTTTGCCATGAAAGGTGAAGAAATGGCCTGTGGGTATGGCCATGCTGATAATGTTGCCCCTGCTTTGATGGGCGGTTTTGTATTGATAAGGAGTTACGGGCCCCTTGATGTGGTACGCCTCCCACACCCCAAAGACTTGTGGTGCGCCATTGTTTTCCCTGACGTTGACGTGCCCACCCGCGAGGCCAGGCAGATTATACGAAAAAATATATTGATGAAAGATGCCGTTACCCAGTGGGGCAATATTGCCGGCCTGGTAAGCGGTTTATTTATGAACGATATTGACCTGATAGGCCGCAGCATGAAGGATATCCTGGTTGAACCTGTGCGCTCGATGCTCATCCCCGATTTTTACCTGATGCGGGAAATGGCAATGAATGCAGGCGCGGTAAGCTTTGGCATTTCCGGTTCGGGCCCATCGGTTTTTGCTTTTACACGGGACGAGGAAACAGCCATAAAGATCACCCAAAAACTTCAGCAGCATTTAACAGGCATTAACATCGGGTCGAATACTTATGTATCAACAATTAACGACAAGGGGCCAAGTGTAATAGGATAATGTGCAGATGTGTGAATGTGCAGATGTGCAACTGAGTAAATACTCAAATTAAATAAATCCGAAATCGAATATCCGAAATCCGAAATCAAAACAATGCAACTATACAGCACCAACAATCCATCTACCCGCGTATCCTTTAAAGAAGCGGTTTTTAACAGTATGCCGCAGGATAAAGGCCTTTACATGCCTGTAAACATCCGGCGACTGGATGATAAGTTTTTAAATAACCTTGATGAATATTCCTTGCCCGAAATTGCTTTTAAAGTAGCTAAAAGCTTAATTGGGGAGGATATTCCGGATGGGGATTTGAAAGCTATTATTGAGGATGCCATAAATTTTTTAGCCCCTGTTGTAAAGCTGGAAGAAAATGTATTTATTCTGGAGCTTTGGCATGGGCCATCTTTAGCTTTTAAAGATTTTGGCGCGAGGTTTATGAGCCGGGTGATGAGCTATTTTTTAGAGGAAGGCGAAAATAAACTTGATGTACTGGTGGCAACCTCGGGCGATACAGGCGGGGCTGTTGCCCTGGGCTTTTTGGGCGTACCTAACACCCGTGTTACCATATTGTACCCTAAAGGAAAGGTAAGTGATATACAGGAATTGCAATTAACTACAAACGGCCAAAATATCCGCGCCCTTGAGATAGATGGCACCTTTGACGATTGCCAGGCATTGGTGAAACAGGCTTTTACTGACCCCGAACTTAAAGAAAAATTCAGGTTGACATCGGCCAACTCTATTAATATTGCGCGCCTCATCCCCCAAACCTTTTACTATTTTAATGCCTGTGCGCAGTTACTGAAACAAGGCATAAGCA
>DATCES010000395.1:0-11505 GCA_036509935.1 Mucilaginibacter sp. | reverse complement strand
CCACATCAATAAGCTTCCTAATATTTTCTTTCAGAATGGAGTTGTTTTCCGCGTAACCACTTTCAATATCGGCTGTTACGGGGATTTTTACGCTTTGTACTATTTTTTGCAAAACGAACAGCAGGTCATTAAAAGAGATTTTTTCGCCATCAGGATAACCATTACTAAAAGCAATAGAAGCGCTTGCCGTCGCAACAGCAGGATAACCCAAACTTTCGAGCATAACGGCTCCTAACGAATCCCATATATTAGGGAGTATCAATAGTTTACCATTGTGATGAAGCTGTTTTAATTGATTTCCTTTCTCTGGATGAATATAATTATGTGCTGGCATTTTATGCATTATTAAAATAAAGTTTTACAAAATTTCTTTTATTTTATCTCTAAGTGCGGGAATAGTTTCCTCCATAAACCAGGGATTTATTTTTACCCAGTTCTGATTTCGGGGAGAAGGATGTGGCAAAGGGAAATATTTTGGAAGAAATTCCCTAAAACTTTTTACTGTTTCTGTAAGACTGCCTTTCCAATCTTTTTTTAAATAATAACGTTGTGCATATTGTCCTATCAATAATATGAGTGGCATACTTTTTATTTCTTTTAAAATTTGTGAATGCCATAGCGGGGCACATTCGGGCCGTGGCGCCATATCTCCCGATATTCCTTTCCCAGGATAACAAAAACTCATTGCCATTATCGAAAAGCAATCGGCGTTATAGAAAGTTGCTTCATTGACATTCATCCATTCTCTTAATTTTCTTCCGCTTGCATCGTTCCAGGGAATTCCTGTTTCATGAACAAGCCTGCCAGGAGCCTGCCCAATGATGATGATTTTAGAGGAGGAACTCAATTGTACTACCGGCCTCTGACCTAATGGCAAATAATTTTTACAAACTTCACATAGCTTAATGTTATTCAAAAGAGTCTCCATTGCAAAGTCTTATTCATTTTTCATAGCTTAATGCACCATTTACAATTCTTGCAGGCGCTGTGTAAGGGTGTTCTTCATCTTTTCCGATGCCCATTATGTGCATTACTTTCCAGCCGCGAACTTTTAAATAATCTGAGACCATAGACCGGTGACAGCGCCACCATACGGCTTCTGAACACATGTATGCGGTGCGTTGTTTTAATGCAATACTTTCAAGTTCAATTATACCTTCCTTAAAACTATCTGTTTCCATATAGTCAGCATAACCACGAAAAGCGGCATGTCTCTATGCTGTATTTTTAGAATCGGGTTTTACTTTTCTTCTTCCTCCAAGACTTTTTAAATTAATGTATCGGATGTCGTTTTGAGGTAAAGAAACCTCCAATGTTTCCTTATTGTATTGGGGAAATTTACGTGAGCCGGGAAAACTTCTGATATCCGCAACCAGTTCAATATGGAAGGAACAAAGCATTTCAACAAACTCTTCAAAAGGACGTGTAGAATGGCCAATCGTCCAGATAGTATTATTTTCTACTTCCATGTTTGCTCCTTCAAAACTGACCTGCCAGAGTTTTTTTCGTTAAATTCAATCATTATTTATTGTATAATTCAACATGCGGGAATATCATTACATTTTGCCCTTGGAGGCATATAAGATGTATAGTTCTTACTTTACCTTTCTTCCAAAAGCAAAAACAGCCCTTTACTTGTTCGAAACAATTTTGAAGGTCTGTTGGCTCTTTTGGAAGTGCTTGTTCACGTAAAATCCTACTTTAATTTATTTTGCATTAATAAATTTATTTTATTGCCAGTATTTTGCAATCGTTAACAGAAAAGTTGTTACTTTTTCCGCCAAAACGCTATGCGGAATATCCTCGTGAAGAGCCAGCATCTGGCCACTACCCAATTCAACAGATTGCTGTTTCGTGCTAAATGTTATTTGTCCATCCAGCACTTGAACGCTGATAATGCCGGATGCCGTATGAGTTTTCATTTCAGCACCGGCATGCAAGGCCACCAGTACGATACACATGCCGTTTGTCTTAAAAATAGTTATGGCATTCCGGTCACTATTGTTCCATGGTTTCTCTTCTTTGATCTGTTTCGCAAGTGATACTAGGTCCATAATTATCATCGGTGCATCCAGCAAGTGGTCGTCTTTCGGACGCTGCGAGGTGGCTTCATTAAATCTATCTTCCATAGCGGTTATTTTGGTTTAGAACACGCTTAAATATTGCCCGTTGAGTTTCTATTGTTTTATTATTTTTAATACCATGTCCTTTAAGTTAATCAACATTATTATTTTTTTTAAGTTTTAAAAATATAGTCCAGCGCCGATAATGATAACATTTGCGTTCCTATTTTTAATTTAATGCTTAATAGAGGAACCATTCAGGAACTTATTAAGAGATATAGGTTACTTATTCGCCGCCTATTATACGAAAGATCATTCCATCCATTCCTTCATTTATACGTAACTGGCAGGAAAGCCTACTATGCCGATCAGCATCAGGAAGAATATCCATCATATCCAATTCCTGATCATTACGCGCTGGAAGTTTTTCAAATCCTTTTACTACTTGCACCTGGCACGTTGCACAAAGCCCCATTCCTCCACAAGCGGCTAAAATATCATAATCTGCGGCTTTTAAAACTTCCATCAGGCTGAGACTGACATCGGTGGGGATTTCCAAATTAGCCTGTTTGCCACTTCTATCTTCAATGGTTATTTTAATCATAATTAAAAAGCGGGTACGCCATAAACGATAGTGTATTTAAAAGGTATTTTTTATCCGGATAAACATATTTAAAGGCGGCCTAATATCGGTATTCAACATGGCTAACCCCTGATTAAAAAGCAAATACTGTCTTCTATAGCCTCAACAGAGTGTATCACATAAATGGGTATATCCACATCTTCAAATTTGTTCATGGTTACAATTCTCCCGGCTTCCTTGTAGATCACGCTACCATCTATAGCTATTAATTTTGCGGGTACATCCGTTTGATGTTCTTTTAAGATCATCTTTTTTTTAAAACCTAATACGATTACTTTGATATGATCGTTGCTTTGCAGTATCTTAAGTACCGGTGTGGTTGCGCTTTTCAGCTTAAATAGAACTTCTTGTATGATCATTGTTATTTAATTTATGATAGAACATTCACTTTCAGCCTATTGATAAATTCATCAGCCATGATTTGACAGGCTAAATGAACCTCTTTGTCTGTAATTCCAGTCCTGAGAAGGGTCATTTCTTCGTTTCGCTCATAATAAGAAAGCGGATGTTCGCTACTGATGATTTCAACAAGGCAGGTTCCGCATTTACCCATGCCCAAACATTCTCCAAAACCTTCTGTATAAATTTGATCATAGATCAGCATCATCAGGCTCCTGTATTCATTTGCATAGGTTTTAATTTCATAGATTTTCCCCTCATAGCAAATAGTTACAGATATGTCCTTAACCGGCGTATGGGTCATTTTTTATCAATCCAAAATTCATCAGGGTAATTGTCTTTAAACGAAACCGGGTGCTGCAGGGTCAGATACGACTCAACGCTTTTCAAGGCAGATAATGGAAGGACCTGTTCTAAATGGGGCAATAATATTCTTTCTTCAAAGCGGATATGCTTTATCAGCAATTCTGCAAATTCAAGATATTCATCCTTTACTGCATTTTTATTGTGATTTAAGCTGTCGATACGGTTTTGAAGCATCAGGTGCTCCGATATGCCTTGCCGGGAAAGTTTGTCATCTTCTATTCGGTTGAATAACAATGCTTCTTCCTCCTGAAAATGTGCCTTCAAATGATGTTCCCAAAAGTAATTCACATACTTTTTGATCCGGGGAAGCTCAACGTCCCTTCTTAGCCCTTCTTTTACCTTCCAGCTAAAAAGTAGACCTGCATGGTGATCTTTGGAAAGCTCGACCATGTGCTTACTTCGTTTGATGGGCTTATTTTCCATATATCCTTCTGTTCTTATTAAATTATGTTGAAGCGTAAGCAACTAAGGCATTCTGTTTCTTTATGCTAACTAAATTCTACCATCGGGTTAAACAACTACTTTGTGTATCCCGCCCCCCATCTTTTGTAACCGGCTTAAAAACATATAGGCCATCAATTCAGCCCGGTTTTTGGCATCGGCCGCCACGTGGCCGTCAAAATTCTCATCTATCGTTGAAAAAAAGAGTTCGAGCCAGCGGTTAAAATGCTCCGTTCCGATTTTCAATGGGGCATGTTTGGCGAATGGGTTTCCCCGGAAGCCAGGGACCCCAAACAAGGCGCCATTCCAAAATGCATACATTTTATTGAGATGCGGTTGCCAATCTTCGGGTATAGTTTCCAGGAAAACAGGTCCGATAAATGGATCTGTCTTTACTTTGGCATAGAATTCGTTGACAAAGAGCTTGATATCGTTGATGTTTTCTATTTCTTTCATTTGAATAAAGTAATTGCGCCTGAAGTGATGAGATAATAAGCTGCCCAGGCTGCGAATGCGATCAGGAGAATAATGATCCAATATGGGATGCTTTGAGGCGTTTCACTGCCATGCAACATAAAGGTTTTTTGATCCCCCTTCCCGTAGGCATTAATCATCAGCGGAAGTACTCCATCAACTACTTCATCCTTTTTAATTCCTTCTATTGCGATAGCCGGGCCATTTCGTACGATAAACGGGATGGTTTTAATGCCTTCTTTGCCCCTGTGATCCTTGCTCACAACTTTAAGTATATGATGCCCATCAGTCAATTTTTTAGTATCCAGGTCAAATGATACAGGGGCAGGAAAAGTGCCAATGGGTTGAAGTTCATCATCAATAAACAGGGTTACGAAACTTTTGTCTTCCATCGCATTGCTAGTTTAGTATCATTCTTTTAATATGTTCATTCTCTTTCTCTGACGGGCGGATCATGCATTTTACAGTTGCATACAAAGAATACAGTGTGATAAATACCATAAAACTTACGATCAAATAATCCCAGTTACTATCGGGACCCGGACCGTGCGTTATGCCTTGTAAAAATTTGGGCTGTTGCTGTTTGCATGCTTCGCAAGCCATTACAGGCATGCCTGTCAGCATCATTCCGGCAAATAGTATGGAACTAAGTATGGTATATTTTTTTGCTCTTGAAAATAATAGCTTTGAAAAAGGCCGACTGATTGTTGAATGTTCTGATTTCATAAGGTTATTTTTTGGCGGTAGCCCCTGTTTTAGTTTGATTGAATAATTCTTTGATTTCCGCGAGGGTAATTTTTCTGGAATTATTTCCCCAATTGCTCCTTTCATGGTTGATGATAGCAATTATTTCTTCTGGCTTTAAATTATTATTTGTGCCTACAGGGGGCATTACCCCATATCCTTCGCTAACCCTTCCGTTATAGCCCTTCATGATGATGGTAACCTGCACCTTTGGATCCTGATTCAAAACAACCGGGCTTCCTTTTAAAGGTGGGAAGGCGCCCTTTAACCCTTCCCCGTTTTCCTGGTGGCAGCTTTGACAATTGGTAGCATATAAGGCAGCGCCATCTAATCCCGTTTTTAATTTACCGGTTGTTCCGGCTGGCTCTCCTTTACTCTGATCTTTAGTATATAAAAAGATGGGTACAGGCTTGCCGTCCGGCAAAGCCGTTTGTTTTAATGATTGCAGGTAAGCTACCAGGTGAAGAGCATCAGGTGTAGCTACAATTTTCCCTTGTACACCTTTCCGAAATTCAGCAGGTACATTTATCAAGACATCCCCCGGATAGGCGTACTCTTTTTCTTCAAACAGCCAGGGATAAGCCGGCATAATGGATTGTGCTACAACCGATCTCGGATTATAGAAATGCAATAAAAGCCAATCCTTGCCGGGCTGCCGGGTACCTATATTGCTTAAATCGGGTCCGGTACGTTCAGAACCCATGAGCATAGCGGTATTTCTCCAAACATCAGTCCGCATTATCCTGGCGTAATCAGCAGCAATGCTGGGACGGGAACCCCACATTTTATCCATGTCCACATTCCTTACCTGTTGGGTATGGCAGCCAATACATCCTTCAGAAACAAATATAGCTTTACCTTGCATAGCCTCATTGCTTAATGGTTTGCTGTTTGGAAGCGGGGCATTATTATTTTCTGTTGTCAGTGCCGGAATAATAGCTACAAACAAGGTTAAAGCAAAATAAAAAAGAAACGCCGCCCCAAAAAGTCTTTTATGATTATTATAGATATCCATTTTTTTAATTATTGAATAGCGGGATTAACAGGTAGTTTATCAAGTTCTTCAAAAACCGTTTTTTGCAGATCCGCTTCCTCGTGTGAAAATATCATATAATACATATTATAAGCAAAAATTAAGTGAGACGCCCACATAAGCGACCCTCCGATGGCCCGCCATAACCAGTAAGGCGCCATTAGTGCTACTGAATCAATAAATGGTTTACCTTCCAACCATGACATACCTTTTAAAGTCCCTCCGATCATTAAGGGGATGGTATAAAATAACAAACCAATAAGCGCCATCCAGAAATGAGCGCCCACTAAACCCTGGCGCGGTTCGCGGCCGGTTAGCCGCGGAACGATGGTATATATAAATGCCCACAAAAAGAAAGCAATGATACCATACATAGTCAGGTGCGAGTGGGCAACTGTAAAATCTGTAAAATGCCAGTATAAATTGGAAGAACGGAATGCTTCTGCAGTACCCTGAAATGAGCCGGTGAAATAAAATATAATGCCCACAAGGTAAAACGGCAGTGTATAGCTGGATCCTACTTTATGAAAGCTGCCTTTGAAAGTCATCAGAAAATTAGTTGTACCGGCAAATACGGGTATCAGCATACCCATGCTGCCTATGATAGCCACAGTTTGCAACCACCAGGGTATCGCGCTGAAAATAAAATGATGGGTGCCGATCAATGTATAAAAAAGTATCTGCGTCCAGAAGGCTAAAATGCCCAGGCTGTAGGAATATATAGGCGTATTAAGCTGCTGAGGCAGAAAATAATACATCAGCCCCAAACTAAACAGCATGAACCACATCCCAACCCCCTGGTGCATATAATAACCCTGGGTTAAGGTTTCACCCAAACCATTTTGCCAAAAAGGGAGGTAGGCAACCAAAACTATGACGACTGCAAACATAGTTGCTGCGATAATATACCAGTTGGAAATATAAATTTCTTTTGTTTTACGCCGTGCTACGGTTTGCAAATAATTGATCAGGGTGATTACAATGCCGATGGCAAATAACAGCATAACAGGCCAGATGTATTCCCGGTATTCGCCTCCCGCGTTATTTATCCCGGTCATTAACGAAAGGCTGCCTAAAATAACCGCGGCATTAATAAAATATAACGCGTACCAGCCACGCTTTAAACCGGCTACAACGGTATTACTTACTGTAGAAACGACATAATAACCTAACCCGATCATAGCGAGGGAGGACCAGCCCCAAAAAACCATATTGGTGTGTACCGGCCTTAACCGCCCGAAGCTTAACCAGCTTACATGGTCCACATCAGGCGAAACAAATTTGATCCCTAAATATTCGCCAACGGATGTACCCAATACTAACCACAGTGTTGCCGTTCCGAGGTACCATAAAATTAGTTTCGTTAGTTGGGGGTCGATGTCCGGTCTTTTAACAGCCTTCTTTTTAGAAGCTATAAAGCGGGGCGAATTTACTTCCGCAATATTATGCAGTAAGCCTTTTTTATCATCGGGCGCTATTTCACCTGATAGCTCTGTATTACTCAGTTTAAAATCAAGGGCCTGTTTGCGTTTGATCAGCTCCTCCTGTATTTCTTCCAAACTTAATTGCTGAATGGATTTTGACAGGTGTTTTGCATCCTTCCTGATCCTTGCTTCCCGTACCCTTTTCACCAGGTTGTTCACCTTTACGGCAACAAGATATACCACTGCAAGCAATGGAATAAGGATAAGGGCAACGATAATCATAACACCGGGATCGCCCCACACACTATGAGTTGCTTCAGGTGTTTGTGCAAACAAGCTTAAACTGCAAAGGGTAAGAATAGACAAAGTAATAGTTTTTTTTATTTCGTATTAATTTTTGTGATTTAACAGATTACTGTTTTTCTCTCTCCTTTTCACATTGCCGCTGTTTATTAATTTATCTAATTCCCTGGTATCAAGGTTTTTTATATGCGTATTTAACCATTCATTGCCATCTAATTCAGGGGTGTCAACGGTATTACTCAATATATTGCTATTCTTTAAAATCCATAAGGCAAGCAGTAACAAAATGGGAATATATACAACGAAGAAAATTCCCCATCCGAAGGAATTGCCTGTTGTGGCTTTTATTGCATTCCCCTGGGCCATTGCGTCCCGTAGGTTTAAATTGACAATCAGCACAATGATTAAAACAACAACAATCCGCTTCATATATAAATACATTATATCGTTATATCTTTGTAACATTTATTCTGATAAATTGTGTTTTTAAATAAATATTTGATAGTGCGGTCGCATCGGCATTCGGTCAGTTTTATTATGATGGTTTCATGAATGAAATAAAGTGCAGTATTATCATCTCAAATTGTTGGATATCAATGCATCAAATAACAATAGGTTTTGATTTTTATACGCTTACCCGTCACTTTTCGCCTAATGTTCTTTTTTGCGGAACAGTTTCTCTAACAAAGCGCCTGATGATAAGTCGTGCACCTCCATTATAGGTAAGATAGCTCATTGTCCAATTAATAAAAACAACTACCTTATTCCTGAAACCCAAAAGAGAAATGAGATGAACAAACATCCATGTCAGCCATGCAAAAAATCCCTGGAATTTTAATTTCCCCAGGTCGGCAACAGCTTTATTACGGCCTACAGTCGCTAATGATCCTTTATCAGAATATTTAAACGGTACAGTGGCTTTGAGAGAGCTAAACAATTACTAAACATTTACGGTCAATTCAACAATAAAACCTGTTAAATCGCTAAATCACTCGATTGAGCATACATAGAAAAGTGAGGCAAATATACACCTTAAAGCATAAAAAAAGCCCATTTTCGCAAGAAAACAGGCTTTTTTGACTTTGTGGTATCAGCTGGAATCGAACCAGCGACACAAGGATTTTCAGTCCTTTGCTCTACCGACTGAGCTATGATACCGCCCGTTTGGGGACTGCAAATGTAGCGTTTCTTTTTATTTTAGGATGTTTTTATTTGAAAAAACCTTTTGGAAATGTAAAAGATGAAAGGGAACAGGTAAAAGGGATGAAGATATGAACGAATGAAACAGCAAATTACTATTTTAATTGATTTGAAAAATCAAAACTTCTTCCTACATTTGCAGCCCCGTAATAGCGGGTAAATTATTAAAAATCAAAGTATAACAATGCAACAGTACGAAATCGTGATCGTTCTAACCCCGTTGTTATCAGTTGAGGTTGCTGCTGAGGCTAATGCCAGGTACAGCAAATTCATTACTGATAACGGAGCCGAAATTGTCCAGGAGGATAATTGGGGTTTGAGAAAACTTGCGTACCCTATCCAAAAAAAGACGACAGGGTACTATCACTTAACTGAATTCAGGGCTCCAGGTGATTTAATTAACAAACTGGAGGTAGAATTAAGGCGCGATGAGCGTGTTTTGCGTTTCCTCACTATAGCTTTGGATAAACATGCCATCGCTTACAATGAGAAAAAGCGCAGCGGCGCATTTAACCAAAAGAAACCGGTTAAAACAGAGGAGGCTGCAAACTAATGGCAAATGACCAGATAAAATACGTTACAGCCCCCAAAGTGGAGGATACACGTAAAAAATACTGCCGTTTTAAAAAGAACGGGATTAAGTATATTGATTACAAAGACGCTAACTTTTTATTGAAGTTTATAAACGACCAGGGTAAGGTATTACCACGCCGCTTAACAGGCACCTCGTTAAAATTTCAGCGCAAAGTGGCCCAAGCTGTTAAGCGCGCGCGCCATATCGGTTTATTACCTTATGTTACAGATTCATTAAAATAAACAGGAGGCAAAAAAATGGAAGTTATTTTAAAACAAGACGTAAAAAGCCTCGGTGATAAAGACGACATAGTAAGTGTAAAACCAGGTTATGGCCGTAATTACCTTATCCCAAAGGGTTATGCCATACAGGCTACTGAATCGGCCCGCAAAGTTTTAGCGGAGAACCTGAAACAGGCCCAGTTTAAACAGGAAAAGATACGTAAGGATGCAGATGCAATAGCCGCCCGTTTGGAAGGTATTAAACTTAACATAGGCGCTAAAGCAGGCGAAACCGGTAAAATATTCGGCGCCATAAATACTATTCAAATTGCCGATGCTTTGAAAAAAGAGGGCTTTGAAGTGGATCGCCGCCGCATTACTTTTGATCAGGAACCAAAATTTGTTGGTGATTATATTGCCAATATTAACCTGCACAAAGAAGTAAAAGTACAGGTTCCGTTTTCAGTAGTTGCTGAGTAAATCAGCAACCCGGAATTAAAAAAAAGGTGTTTTGCGAAAGCAGGGCACCTTTTTCTTTGGCCAATAAGACTTTATTCGGAATTTAGCCGTTTAAACGATAGTTTGCGAACATCTCCGAAGGAGTCCTTTGGATCGAAATTCGAAATCGAAAATGCATTTGTAAAACTTAATTAGGTACATTACTTTTTCTAAAAATAAAACTTAGTTGCGATGAAAAAAATAATTACCCTGATTGCAATTTTATTTGGTGCAATTTATAGCGCTTCTGCACAATATTATAATAATAATGCCTCTGCTCCAAAATTTGGCGTCAGCTTAAGTTCAGGCGCAGCTGTGGGGCCTGCTTCCGGCGCTTATCCTGATGCAAACGGAACAGGTTTCAGGGTAGAATTACCAGTCAACCACTCCCCGGTAAGTATCCTTCTATCAGCCGGTTATACTTTTTATGTGTCCCAGGGCAGTAATGCATCCGATTATTATTCGTATTACGATTATGGCTATTCAAACTATTATAGTTCTGTTGCATCGTTTATTCCGGTTGAAGCGGGCATAAAAGTATATGTCATCCATAAATTTTTTATTGAAGGCGATGCAGGCGTTTCGTTTAATATCAATTCAATCCCGTCTGATTATACAGGCCAGGCAACTTCATTTATTTATTCTCCTGCAGCAGGTTATTCGTTTCCGTTAGATTATAGCGACAAATCTAATATCGATTTAAGCTTGGTTTATGAGAACCGGCTTGAACCAGGCGGTGGTTACAGCCAGGTTGCAGTGCGGGCGGTGTGGAATTTTAATTTATAGATAGCTTTTTCAATTGAAAACTTTCAGGGCTAAAAAACCTGTTGCAAACAGAAAAACCGGTGAACTGAACTCAACGAGTATGTTTAAAGGTGGTATTTTCAGGCTTATATTTCGTGTGCTTAAGCTCCTCTTTGTTGTTTTTGTAGCTGGCAGCCTATTCTTTGTACTGCTTTTCCGCTTTGTTAATCCGCCTATAACTTTCCTGATGATAGAACGGGGTTTTGAACGCAAGGCTAATGGCAAAGACTGGAAAATTGACAAGCAGTGGAAAAGCTTTGATGAAATTGCCGAACCTATGAAACGCGCAGCAGTGGCCGCCGAGGACCAGTCATTTTT
>DATCES010000394.1:0-2990 GCA_036509935.1 Mucilaginibacter sp. | reverse complement strand
ATCCAATTCCGCAGGCTAAATGCGTTTAGCCTGTGATTGTTTTTTGACAAAAAAATATTTAAATCATTGTAAATCAATCAAATGCTGTAATTTTTTTAAAAACGGATAAAAATTTATTGAAAAAATGGCGTGCTGGTGTTTTATTTTTTTTTCGGCCGCTTAAATTTTAAAGGCTTCGGTATAATTCAAATATACGGAAATTTGAGAGGATTAAAAAACGACCTTTTGTCCTTCGGCAAGTCCCCGCGCTCGAACGTTACTTCTTTAAGCGTTCCCCCCCCTGCTTTAACGTCATCCATTGAAGCACCTTTGTCTATCCCTTCTTCCCATCTTCACACCCGTTCATCCAATTCAGCAACGAATTCTTTAACTTCCGCCTAATCAACTGCCGGATCCCATCTGATCTTTAAATAGCAGGTAAATATTTTTTATTTTATTATCATCAGCCACCCTGATATAATAGTATAACTTTCCCCTTGTTGCCGTTGTTGTCATAACTAAAATCTGTAAAAAAAATTTAGTTATAAAAAAGCGATAAGCGGATATTTTAGAAGAGAAGTTGTTTGAACTATGATTCCCAGGATTTAACGATTTAAGGATTAATGTAACCCATTGCTAATCCTACCAATCTTAGTTTATCTTTGTTCACATGGCCAATATCTGTTTAGTTGAGGATGAACAAAAGGTAGCAGCATTTATTTGCAAAGGGCTTGAAGAACATGGCTATAAAGTAAAAACCGCCAAAGACGGCGCTGCTGCAAAATTACTGCTGCAAGCTGCCGGTTTTGACCTGCTGGTACTTGATGTAATGCTGCCAGACATTAACGGCATTGAACTTTGCCGGCAAATACGGCTAACGGATACAAAAACCCCCATATTAATGCTCACTGCGCTGGACCATATCCAGAACAAGGTATCGGGCTTAAAGGCCGGGGCGGATGATTACCTCGTTAAACCATTTCACTTTATTGAATTGCTTGCACGTATAGAAGCCTTATTAAGAAGGCAAAAGGTGAACGCGCCCGAAGACCATACCCTTATTTTTGATGACCTTAAATTAGATACCTGGAGCAGTGTTGCCGAGAGGGCCGGCAATCAGATTACCCTAACCGCTAAAGAATTTACTTTGCTGGAGTTATTTATGCGCCACCCAAATAAGGTTTTATCAAGGGAATATATTGCCGGGCAGGTGTGGAAGATTGATTTTGATACCGGGACAAATTTTATTGACGTGTACGTAAACTATTTGCGCAACAAAATAGAAAAGGGCTTTAAAAACAAACTGATACATACCGTAATAGGTATGGGC
The DNA here is from genome assembly GCA_036509935.1 of Mucilaginibacter sp. Lineage (GTDB taxonomy): Bacteria > Bacteroidota > Bacteroidia > Sphingobacteriales > Sphingobacteriaceae > Mucilaginibacter. The sequence continues at coordinate 1,681 of DATCES010000394.1, read as the reverse complement.
TATATTTTAAAAAGCGACAAATAACCATATTGGAGGTAATTAAACACAAAGACCACAAAGGTTTTCACAAAGAACATTAAGAAATAACTATTAAAACTTAGTGACCTTAGTGACCCCGTAGTGACCTTAGTGGTAATAATAAATCACTAACTAACCCCAATTGACGACAAATGAAAATAAAGAACAGGCTTTCGCTTTATTTTACGGCAATCAGCGCAATTGTGCTGTTAATTGTAGAGGTTGCAATATGCATTGCTTTTAATTCCCTTGTCAAATCTAATTTTTATGATAATTTGATGTACCGGGCGTATGTTGCCGCGCAAGTGTACCTGGAGGCAGATGAAATTTCGGCCGATTCTTTAAATCATGTAAAGGAACGCTACCTCAAGCCGCTTTCCCATGAAGTGGTCCGGTTTTACGATGACAAGAATGCACCTACATTTATAAAAGATAAGAACCAGTTTTGGACCAGCCCGGTAATAAATGCAGTACGCAAACGCAAGCGGATTGAATTTCCGGAAGGGGACAGGCAAACTGTAGGTATTTACTATTATGATAACCAGGGGAATTTTGTAATACTGGTTTCGGCTATTGATAACCAGGGGAACAAAAGGTTAAGGGACCTTATTGAAAGCATGGCCATACTGCTGGTAAGCGTAACCAGTGGTTTGTTTATTATAAGCAGGTGGTTTGCACAAAAAGCTTTGGAACCCATTGATAATGTAATTAAACAGATGCGCCTGGTGAGGGCCGGTAATTTGAGTTTACGGATAAATGAAGGCGATGGCAAGGATGAAATAAGTGCACTGGCGCATAATTTTAACCAGCTTTTGGAACACCTGGAAAATGCCTTTGAAATGCAGCAAACCTTCGTAATTAACGCCTCGCACGAATTAAGGACGCCTATTACTACCATTATCGGCGAAATTGAGATTGCTTTGCATAAACTGCGCACCAATGCCGAATATGAGCAGGTATTAAATTCGGTATTAACGGATGCCGAAAGGTTAAATACAACAATTACAAGCCTGCTTGAACTGGCCCATGTGGACATGGATTATACACAACCGGCTTTTAAACCCCTGGCAATTGATGAATTGATATGGGAACTTAATGATTATTGGACTGAAAAAGAGGGTAAAGGGATGTTTAATGTTAACATTTTGCATTTACCCGATGATTATGAAAAATTGCGGGTATTGGCAAATAAATCATTATTAACCATTGCGTTTAATAATATAATTGGCAATGCCTTTAAGTTTTCAGGTAATAAGCCTGTACAATGTGATCTATATGCTGATGATAAAATCATTATTGTAAAAATTATTGACCAGGGTATAGGTATTATGCCTGGCGAAATGGGGAAAATTTTCGAGTCGTTTTACCGCGGCACCAATGTAGAAGGATACCAGGGAAATGGTATAGGGCTTTACGTAACCCGCAAAATCATCAGCCTTTTTAATGGAACAATTATTGTGGATTCAGTTCCATTGTCTCACACTATTGTAACAATTCAGTTTATCACTTAAATTCTAATGTTATTCTAATCCCCGTTTAATTCAGCTTTAATACAGTTGATTTAACTTTGCGCAATCTTATACTATCATGTTTCAAAAATTTACCCGTACTTTTTTATTGCTTCAAACAGGTTTTTTAATCGCCGGATTGTCGGCCCGGGCGC
>DATCES010000393.1:0-2975 GCA_036509935.1 Mucilaginibacter sp. | reverse complement strand
TGTTAACCGGCTTAAAGAGGTAAAAATTATAGGGCAAAAGGTTATTAAAGATTCCAAAAACCTGAATGGCAACGGCGGGTCGGATTTTGCCTTGGACCAGGAAGATCTTCAGAAAGCAGATAAGACTTCTCTCGGTGATCTGCTGAAAAAATATTATCCTGGTTTTGGTTTGTTTACAAAGTTAGCAAATGCAAAATACCCGCCGGCACCTCCAGGGTTTATCTATGGGTACACGATCAATTTTGCATTTTTTCATCTCATTATTGACGGTATAAATATAGATTTTGGCTATCAGGGTCCACTTTATACTTATGACCATTATAAATATGTTGAACAATACCTCGATTATTATAAAGCCGAAGACATTAAAGGGATTGAGGTGATGAAATCCAGTAAATATACAGCCAAGTATAAGAGAAATTTTTTAGGGAATTATGATCCTATTATAGAACATGCTTTTGTTGAAGTGACGACACATGGAGGGGCAGGCCCATTTTTAAAGAAAACGCCAGGCTTGTATATGTATAGACCAATGGCTTTCGCTCCGCAGAAACAATTTTACTCGCCGAAATATATCGCTAAACCTGATAAATTATTTTTAGATACCCGCTCCACTATTTACTGGACGGCAAATATCATTACAGACAAAGATGGCAAAGCCAGGTTCTCATTCTATACAGCTGACAAGCCAGGAACCTATACTTTATTGATGGATGGTTGCGATATGAATGGCGATTTGGAAAGTATTCAAAGAAAAATGATTGTTAAATAAACCGTCGCTCTTTATGTATGCTTAATTATTCATATAACAATTAAGTGTATCTTTCATTTTTTATTTTGGTAAAGGCATTCAATATCCTAACCATGAATTTAAAGAGGAGTATGCAACAAATTATTGTTACCGCATAATGAGAAAAGCTATTTTTATTTCGTCATTATGTACGTTATTTGTCACGGCCTGTTTGTGTAGTTACGGGCAGCAGGGCCTGAGTTTCACTTCACTTACCACAAAAAATGGCCTTTCGTCTAACGTTGTAAATTCTGTACTTAAAGATAGCTATGGCTGGGTTTGGTTTGCTACGGCCGACGGGCTGAACCGTTTTGACGGTACAAACTTTACGGTGTACCGGCATGTTGACGGCGACACCACCAGTTTGCCTGTAAATGAAGTCCTTGCCCTATATGAAGACAAAACCGGGAGGCTTTGGATAGGAACGGGGGGGGGCGCGCTGGTTTATTATGACCGCACGTACGATACGTTTCGCCAGTACCGCGAGGGCGCGGTATGGAAAAAACTACAGACAGAACCTATTTTAGCGATTTGCGGTGATCACTTGGGCCGGCTGTGGGTATCGGGCTTTAGCGGTGTACGTATAATTGACCTAAAAACAAATAAAACAACCAATGCATCCCTGGCTAATATCAAAGGGCGGCCAGTTGCCCTTGACTTTTTCGAAGACAGTAAACACCGGATGTGGGCCGGGACAAACCTCGGTTTATTTTGCTTCAACCTCGACAATGGGGCGCTAAAGCAGTATGTGCATAATGAGCAAGACAAAACGAGCATTGGCCCCGGTATAGTAAAAGGCATTGCCGAGGATAATTCAGGGCACATTTGGTTTGGCACGCGCACCGGCCTTAGTATGTTGCAACCCGATGGCAATAGATTTACTAATTTTAAAAACAGCCGGGTGTTTGCTATAGCGCCTGACAATGGTTATCTGTGGCTGGGTACAGATAACGGGCTGGTCACGTTCAATACGCGCGACTTAAAAACTGAGCGCTATCTCCCCGTGTTGAGAGATAGCTACAGCCTTTCGGCAAAAGCTATAAGCAGCATTTTTATCGATAAAAGTGGCATCTACTGGATAGGTACCTTAAAAGGCGGGGTAAATAAATTCGATCGTAACCTGGCTTTATTAAATGTTAAGTTAAACAACCCTTTTGACGCACAGGGCCTGGCGGGACCGAACATTAACGCTTTTGCCGGGCAGGCAAAAGGCGATATTTTTACAGGCACTGATAACGGCCTGCAGCTTTTTGACACGAAAACCGGCCTTTTCAGAACCATACGCTTTGACAGGCAGGCAGAAACTCCGGAAAATCATATCTCCGTCCAGTGCCTGAAATATGACAAAACCGGAAAGCTGTGGATAGGCACCATACAACACGGGCTTTATATACTCGACCCCTCATCCGGAAAAAGCGAGCACATCATCAAAGGACAAGGTGGGAGGCATATTTCGCAAAATGATGTTTACTGTTTAGAAGAAGATCAAATGGGCAGGATATGGATAGGCACAAACGGCGGCGGAATAGATATTTACGACCCTAAAACCCGACAATTTTATAATTACCGCCAGCTTTTTAATACCAACGGGCTGCGAAATAAAACAATTAATAACTTTGTCCGTACTATAACTCCAATTAACAGTGATGAGATGTGGGTTGGCACCTGGGGTGGGGGAATTGCTGTTTTTAATATTACCACCCGAAGCATCACAGTGTACAACCAAGCCGCTAATGCCCTCCCGAATAATGTGATCTTATCCGTTTTGCAGGATGAGGCCGGAAACACCTGGGTGGCAACCAACGGCGGTGGTATTGACGAGTTTGATGCGAAGTCTGCGCGGTTTAAGCCATATTCAGAAAACGCAGGGATTATCAATGATATTGTTTACAAAATATTGCAGGACAAAAGTGGACTGTTTTGGCTAAGTACCAGCGCGGGCATCGTCAGCCTCGACTTGCGTACACACAAAACAAATATATATGGCAAGCAAAATGGCGTACAAGACAGCCCTTTTATCAGGGGATCGGGATTAGAAACAGCTGACGGAATGTTGTTTTTTGGGGGACAGGACGGTTTTAATTATTTCGAACCGCAAAACCTGCCCGAAAATACTGAGATCCCTAAAGTGGTTTTGACAGACCTAAAGGTTGATAACAAACTGGTTTTGGCCGGCGTAAACTCG
>DATCES010000392.1:0-2040 GCA_036509935.1 Mucilaginibacter sp. | reverse complement strand
GATAAAGGGGCTAAAACCGTGCTTTACTGTGCATCGGGCAAACGAAGCGGCGAAGTCGTGAAGGTGATTAAACAGAAATACCCTGATGCCAACGTGTTTTCTTTGGAAGGTGGCTTGAAAGAATGGATGGACGTTAGTGATTAATGCCAATCAAGAGTCAAGATATTAGAGCCAAGAATCAAGATAAGAAGATAAAAACCAGCCAATTTACAGAACCTTGCCTGACTTAGTCTGCTTGATTTTGTTTATATTAATGGATTTTTTTCATGTTGCAGCTATTTCTTGACTCTTGGTTCTTGACTCGCATTAATAATACAATTATAAGGGCATAATATTAATTTTTATACCGTGTTTTCACCCTTTTTTAGCGATGAAAGTACTGCGCCGGCAGTAATCGGTTTTAATTATTGGTATGAAATAACTAAATCCCGGCCACATGGTCTTCCAGTTCCCGGTACCAGTCCTGGCCGTATTTGCGGATCAGGGGGGCTTTTAAAAATTCGTGCACACGCACTTTAAGTTCGGTGCCAAATGAGCAGGCCGGGCTGCAAATGCTCCAGCGGTCGTAATTCAGAACGTCAAATTCGGGGTATTTTGTTATGCGGATGGGGTATAAATGGCACGAAATGGGTTTTTTCCAGTTAGTGGCGCCGTTCTCATAAGCTTTTTCGATGGCGCATTTGGTGATACCGTTTTCCCATATTACGTAGGCACATTCTTTATTTACATCAACGCAGGGGGTGGTATAATCACCTTCGAAATCTTTTACCCAGGTGCCGTTTTTCTCAATAGTGGCAATGCCTTTGGCCGTCATAAAAGGCTTTACTTTGGGGTATATTTCGTCAAGTATTTCCAGTTCGTTAGCATCTAAGGGCGCGCCCGAATCCCCTTCGAGGCAGCATGCGCCCTTGCATTTTTTCAAATTGCATACAAAATTTTCTTTTACTACATCTTCGTGCAGCAACACAGCGCCAACTTCTATCATTTATCCTGTTTTTATAAGTTCTTTATTCCGGTTATTTAATTACTTACCGGGTTTAAAGGGTACTTCAGGCCTTTTACACCGGTTAAATCCATGGTGAGGCTGCCAACCACCAGTTCAACGTGGGCTTTTATCGGTATCCGGTTGTTATCATCAGTTATCCAAAGGTATAATTTACTGTCTTTCCTGAAAACACGCCCAGGTATTATGGCAGGGTTAAATTTTAAACAATTAAAAGTGCCCAGGCTGCTTTCAACTTTTTCTTTACCGGCGTATGTAATGCTAAGGGAATGGATGCCGTCTTCTAAAAAGTAGTCCAGGTAAAAAGTATCGCCGGTATGAATTTTTGAAACATCGATACTGCGCGAAAAATAATAGGCAGACAAAAAATCAAATACTTTCCCTTTATAAGGAAAAACCCCTTTTGCTGCGGTAATTTTATCGTCCTGGTGGTTAAAGGTTACGTTATCGGTGTGCTTGTAATTGGCTTCATGGCGGTTCTCGGTATAAAAATAGGGCAACAGCGTGGTTTGGTCAACGTATGTTTCGTACCTGTTGCGCACCTTATAAAAAATATCAAAAGCGCCGGCGGTTTTACCATCGGCAACTATATGATAAACCAAATGGCCGCCGAACTTTTTATCGCTCGCTTCAACCCGTAAATTTGCTTCGGCGGCGGTAAAAAACCCATATTTTAATTTGTAAGTTAATTGTTCGCCTGTTTTAAAAACCGGGGCAACAATATTTGCCATTTCCTGGCCAAATGCACCGCTAAATGATGCGGCAGTTAGAAATATGACTATGAAATATTTTTTCATTTGTTCTCTTTGTAGAGACGCAATACTTGCGTCTTTCATAGCGCACAGAGACGCAATACTTTGCGTCTCTACAAATCTTTGTTCTTATAAATAGGGACAGTTGAACAAGGTTCGCCAAACATCAGGCTTTTTACAACCGGCGTAAGCTTTTTGGTTAATTCAACATAAGCCGAAACAGGTACCGGTATATCCCCGCAACCTTTTAACACAATACGCTGGCCCTGGTATTGCCCGAAATCT
>DATCES010000391.1:0-8129 GCA_036509935.1 Mucilaginibacter sp. | reverse complement strand
TGTCCCATTAATACATTCAATTCTATTTCCGCCATATTCAACCAACTGCCATGTTTATCTTTCCATGCCTGTTCATCCATAATGCCATCTATCTTAACCGGGGATGTCGCCCGGTGAATATGGTACTGATATTTATAGTTTATTTTTTGGGCAAACGGCTGCAATTTAATAAACAGCAACAACAAATTGCCGTAAATCTTAATTTCAAATCCGAACTGTTTTAGCGTTTTTGACGAGAAAATTATCGATATTAGTTGTAATTATCGTAGTTTAATACACTTTTTATTAATCAGGTCCCTTTATTAATATTTTCATGTACCAAATGGTTAAGTTTAAGTAGTTTTTTGTTTAAATGAGTGACAATTTATTGGTAAATGACATTTGTTAATAAGTTTTTAGTGTTAAATGATGCATTTGATAAAAAAATATGTTAAATATTTGTTAAAATATTAGTCTGTTAACTCTATAGGTTTTATATTTGCGCAATTGTTATTATCGGTCTAACCAATTAGTTCTTTATGATAAATAATGAGGTCAGTTACTGAAAAAGAGTTAGCGCAAGCTTTCTCTTTTTTTTTGTTTAAAGAGGATTTTAATTATTTTAATGCTTCATACAGTTGGTAATTGAATTTTTCTAAACATATTGTAAACCAAGTTCATCATTCCGATAGCCGCTTCGCTTCGCTTTAACCCAATATATTCTAAAGTGCTTCCGTTCATACTGTTTTCTACAAAAACCATACTTAGCCCAATACCTCCTCCAATACTTCATGTGAGCGTACATTACCAAAACCTTCCACATGCAGCGAATAGTATTCCAGCAATTTTTGCACCATGTAGCGGCGGTCGCCCTTATCTATTTTAAGCAGAGCTATATTTTCAAAACTGCATTGCAACAGCCTGGCAAAGTTTTGTGTATAGGGCGGCGAAAGGTATAAAAGGCTATCGGGTTTGTGGCGGCAAAACACACCGTTCTTCAGGTCGAAATAACCCGCCTCGGCCGCAAGGTAACGGTCAGGATAAAAGCCGAGGTACCGTGTTAGCTGTATTAAAAACAACAAATGAAAATTAGCAAGCCCTATGGTTTGATGATCAAGCCATTCAATGGCGTTAAATACAAATCCGAACAAATTTTCATCTGCTGATTGCTGCCGTACAGCTTTAAACAAAACTTCATTTAAAAAAATAGCCAGGCTGCTTTTTATCACATCATACGGAATGGTTAGCAACTGCGGCACATTTTTAAGTTCCTTGATCCGCTGTACATTCCCGGTATTTTTATGATAAACCACCATATCAAGTAAATGAAGCGGCTGGAGCATATTACCGGCGATTTTGGCTTTTGGCTTTTTGGCCCCGTTAACTATGTACGATTGCAGGCCAAACTTTTCGGTAAAAACCTGAACAATAATACTGCTTTCGCCATAATTGGTGGTTTTAAATACTATCCCGCGGGTTTTATGCAGCATGGTTAATTAGCACTATCAGTTTTGGCAAAAAGATAATTAAAGCTGTAATAAGAGCAAACAGGGCGGCAATAACTACTGCACCGGCGCTCATATCTTTTATATGTCCTGCTTTTTCATTGTATCCGGGCGAAACCAGGTCAACAAGTGTTTCAATCATGGTATTGAATATCTCCGTAACCAGCACCAGTGTTATACTCAAAGCCACCCATTGCCATTCGTTTACAGAAATATGAAGCAAATATCCAGTTATTACTGCTAAAGCGGTAGCTGCCAGGTGTATCCTGAAATTTAGCTGAGTTGTGGTTGCAAAGGCAACCCCTTTAAATGCATAACCAAAACTCCGGATTATTTTTTTCATATTAGTTTACAAATCTGCACATTTGATAAACATCGTCACAATATCATTTTCATAAATACTGTGATAAATCTATTTTCGTAGTTTAGCCACCCGAATTAACCTGTAATAAAATAATGTTCTGGAAGAAGCTTGCTGATCTTGTTTTAAAAAACCGTGTGCTTATACTGTTTTCAATCGCCATATTGACCATTTTTATGGGCTACCAGGCCAGCAAAGTACGTATAACCTTTAATGGCGGCAAAGTACTGCCCGTTACCGATCCGGCATATATCCGATATATGCAGTTCAAAAAAATATTCGGGCAGGATGCAAGTACAATGGTTATTGGCTTTAAATCATCCCGGATATTTGACAAAGATGTATTTAACGACTGGAACCAGATCGGCAAACGCATCCAGCTTATTCAGGGCGTTAAAGCTGTTATTTCTGTAGCCAACCTTTATAACCTCGAAAAAGATACTGCGAAGCACCGGTTTGTGCTTAAACCATTAGTTGATCAGCCCTTAACAACCAACAAGGCTGTTGACAGTATAAAACAATTAATAGCTTCACTCCCATTTTATAAAGGCCTTATTGTAAGTGAAGATGGCCAATCAACTTTAATGGCAATCACCTTTGACGATAAAATTATTAATACGTCCAAACGTGTCCCTATTATAAATACCATATTAAAAGAAGGAGGGCAATTTGATCAAAAATATCATATCCAGGTACATTATTCAGGCTTGCCACTCATCCGTACCGTTGCGGCAGATTTGATGAAACGCGAGTTTTCATTTTTTTTGGGCTTGTCCTTACTCATTACCGCCCTTATATTATTAGCTGTTTTCCGGTCGGGGTACCCGGTTATTTTCCCCGTAATAATAGTATTGCTTAGCGTTACATGGGCCCTTGGCATATTGGTTTTAATGCATTATGAAATTACCATACTAACAGGCATTATACCTGCATTGGTTGTAATTATCGGCGTTCCGAACAGTATTTTTATTTTAAACAAGTATTACTACGAATTTGGTATAACCGGCAATAAAATGCAGGCCATAAATACCGTGATAACCAAAGTGGGGATAACCACTTTTATTGCCAATGTTACCACTGCCATAGGTTTTGGCGTACTGTGTTTTACAAACAGTGAACTGTTGGCGCAATTTGGCCTGGTAGCTTCCTTAAGCATTATGGTTACTTTTGTATTGAGTTTGATACTGGTTCCAGTATTTTTTAGCTATTTGCCCAATCCCAGGCCCCAACAAAGCGGTATAAAAGACCGTAGGCTGATGCAATTTGTATTAATAAAGCTAGATTACCTGGTGCATAACCATCGCCAGGCAATTTATACTGTTACCATATTGATGGTAGCAATTTGTTTTTACGGTATGTTAAAGATAAATGTGAACGGCTTTGTAGTTGATGACCTACCTAAAACAAGCAATACATTGAGCGACCTGCAATTTTTTGAGGCCAATTTTAAAGGCGTATTACCGCTTGAGGTAAGTATCGACACCAAACGAAAAAACGGTGTAATGAACCGGGCTGTTATCCACAAAGTTGAAAAACTGGAGGACCTCATCTCATCCTATCCCGAGTTCAGCAGGTCACTTTCGTTAATACAGGCTTTAAAATTTTCTACCCAGGCATTTTACGGCGGCAACAGCGCTTATTACCGCTTGCCCGAGGGCTTTGAACAAGGCTTTATTTTAAGCTATGCGGGCAATTCGGGCAAAAACACTAATATCCTCCATAACTACGTCGACACTAACCGCCGGTTTACAAGGGCAAGTTTTGAAATGGTAGATGTTGGTTCAAGTAAAATGAATACGGTTTTGGCCAATTTACAACCCCGCATCGATTCCATATTCGACCCCCAAAAATACCATGTTGAATTAACAGGGTCGAGCATTATATTTATAAAGGGCGCCAATTACATGGTTAAAAACCTTTACCAAAGCCTGGCGCTGGCTATATTATTAATTGCCGGCGTTATGTGGATATTATTCAGGGGGGTAAAAATGATCGCTATTTCCTTGCTGCCCAACCTTATCCCGCTTGTAATAACCGCCGGTATTATGGGGTTTTTTGGCATACCCCTTAAACCCTCAACTATACTTATTTTTAGTATTGCAATGGGTATCTCATCCGACCAGACCATTTATTTTATAACCCGCTACCGGCAGGAATTGCACGGTACAAGTAAAAGCATTTCAAAAATTGTTTCAGATACTATCCGCGAAACGGGTATCAGCATGGTATATATCGCCATAGTGCTGTTTTTTGGTTTTGGGATATTCGCGTTCTCCACTTTTGGCAGTGTAAACGCGCTGGGCATTTTGTTATCTGTAACTTTATTAGTGGCCATGGTAAGCAACCTTACTTTATTGCCTGCATTTTTATTGAGTTTGGAGAAGCGGGAGAAGAAGAAGAAGAAGAAGGTGAAGGGCGAATGGTGAAAAAGGGATTGGAGACAGGTTTTTTGCCTTAAAAATTAAAACATCTGAATTACTGCCTTGTGGGCAGATAAAATCACTCCCATAAACAATTTATAAATGCTAAATTAAAACAGTTACACAGTTTAACTGTTACAGTTTACACCCATTAAGCTGTAATCATGTCAAACTTGTACTTTATTGTTCCTGCGGTAATAATTAGCCTGTTGCTTTTTGCCCATGCCGTCAACAAAATAAAAACCGTAGCGTTGTTTTGTTTATTGTGCTTCACTTCAACCTGGTTACTTGCACAAAAAACTATCCCGGCTGATAGTTCAAAAAAAACAATCCCAACAGATACTGTAAAAAAAGTCACCCCGGTTGATACCATAAAACCGGGTAATGGCCCTGTAAAACAGCAATTGAAGGAGATCAAAGCAGCAAAAAAAACAGTTACCGACTCCATCGGTAACCAGCCAGCAAAAAAGCCTTTTATTGATACTACTATTCAAAATAAATACGGCGACCTGTTGAACGATGATCCAAAATTTAACAAAAAAATCGCCATTTGGAAACCTTTTTTACAAGGTGTCGCAGAGAATGCCGCTATAAATTTAATGGATAGGTATGTTATGCATTTACAATTTGCAAAAGTAGATATACATTCCTGGGGCCGAAATTTAAGTGCAGGCCCTCCATGGGGAAATGGATGGAAATGGGATCAAGACAGATTTGGCAATAATTTCTTTTCTCATCCGTATACGGGGAGCCTTTATTTTAATTCAGCGCGCTCAAACGGCTATAATTTCTGGCAATCCGCCCCTTATGTATTTGTAGGAAGCTATATGTGGAAGATGTTCGGGGAAAATGGAACGCCGGAAAGGGAGGATTTGATCAATACCACATTTAACGGGATATTCCTCGGAGAAATATTTTACCGTTTAAGCTCAAATATTTTGGACGACCGCGCCACCGGCGGTAATAGGGTTTTTCGTGAAATAGCGGCAGGACTAATAGACCCCGTGCGTGGGCTTAACAGGCTGTTTCAGGGGAAAACCTCCAGAAGGACTACAACGGAAGTGTACCAAAAAGAGCCGCTGAATATTACCTTATTTGCCGGCGTACATAAGATAAATACAGTTGACAACACGGTTTTAAGCAATGGTCCTACCGACTTCCTTGTTAACCTGCAGCTTGATTATGGAAACCCATTTGAGGATATACACCGTAAACCTTTTGATTTTTTTAAATTCCGCACAGAATTTAGTTTTGGTTCGGGAAGAAAAATTCTGGATAATATTACCGGTTACGGGATTTTATTTGGAAACAATACCAGTATTGGTAAGTTTTCCATGCTATACGGTGCATACCAATATTACGACTATTGGGATAATAGAACCTTTGAGTTATCAACAATTGGTTTGGGGGGCGGAGCAATTACCAAATATTCTTTTAGCAAAGAGATTATTCTTTATACCGGCTTTCACGTGGCAGGAGTGCCTTTTGCGGGCAACAGCACCAGGTTTGGCCCGAATACCTCCCAGGTTAGAGATTATGATTTCAATTATGGATTAGAAGCTCAATTTACAGCCAGGCTGAATTTCGGAAAATATGTAAGTACTTCCGTGGAATATTACTATTATATCCTGCATACTTTTAACGGCCAGCCCGGCGATAACTACGTAGCTATTTTAAAACCCAGGATTACCGTACAGATATTCAAAAATACAAGTATAGGATTTGAACAATTTGTATATTATGATGACCGCTACCTGACCGGCCTCCCGCCAATTTTTTCGGTGCACACAGAGCAGAAAATATTTTTGTCCCTGTTCCTTGAAGATCCGCAGCGCAAGGGGCGCTTTAACTAAAGCATGCCCCTTTTTCTGAAATTCGCGGATATTGTCATCAGGCAATTTTTTAAAATCATCCAACGTTGGTAAAACCGCCGCATCTTTAATCATCGTTTATGAAGTTGATTATCAAAGTAAGGTACCCTTCACGCTAAAAAAATGAACAAAATGGTATAATTATGGATTATTTTATCCTTATTTTTATATTAGTAAACAAAATCGTTAAAATATACTATGATTAAGGCATCTTTCGAGATACTCCAGCCTGTAAATGGCCAGTCGTTTTTATTCAGGAAATTTGATAAGTCTGCTTTCGCGGCGCCTTATCATTTTCATCCTGAATATGAGCTGACATGTATTTTGCAAGGTAATGGTAAACGCCACGCCGGCAGCCGCATGGATGATTTTTCGGCAGGCGACCTCGTACTTCTTGGGCCAAACCTGCCCCATTGCTGGAAACTGGAACCGGCAAAACAGCTACAAACCGAAGCCAGCGCGATTGTAGTTCAGTTTGACGGCGCTTTTATGGGCGATGACTTTTTTAATAAAAACGAATTACAGCATATTAAAAAGCTTTTTCAGCGCAGTGGCTGCGGCATCAGCTTTAATATGGGCACACAGGTTACGGTTAAACAAAGTTTGCTGGCATTGAGTAAGGAAAAAAATAGTTTCAAACTGCTTATAGGGCTGCTGGAAGTATTACAGCGTTTGGCTACATCCAATGAATATATTTTGCTTGACCAGAACCGGGTTATTGCCGAACGCACAATTGCCGAACAGGAACGTATAAACCCGGTATTGGCCTACCTTGTTGAAAATTTCAGGGAACGGGTTTCCCTTGCCGAAGCTGCCGGTATAGCCAATATGACCACCAACGCGTTTTGCAAATACTTTAAAAAAATAACCCGTAAAACTTTTATGGAAACCATTATTGAATACCGCCTTAATTACGCCATACAGCAACTGGTGCAAACAGATAAGCCCGTATCCGAAGTATCTTATGAAAGCGGTTTTGGGGATGTATCGCACTTTTATAAAATGTTTAAATTAAAAATGCACTTTAGCCCCCTTAATTACCGTAAAAAATTTATGCGGAGTTTGGATGGTGAAGAGAAAATGGCGATGGCGTAGTTATTTTTATAGTGGATGCCCTCTATTACTATATGTAATATAACCCGTATTTCTCTTTTTATACATCGTCAGGCACGCACTTCCGTTTACCCGGCGTTGCTTTGTAGCCAGGACCTTTTGTCCCCATTTTACCGGCAAAAAAGCCAATTGCGGGTATCTCCGGCATTTTGTTGAAAAATGCCGCACCGGGCTGTATGGCCGGTTGCGCTTTAAAAGGTACTAATTATCATTAATTCGTCAAATTTTACTCCCCTGTAAAACAATAAGCAAATGTTATACGTTACTTATTTATATAAATGCAACTCGCATTTATAATTGTGATAAGGTTTAGGTTGAAAGCCCCCAAGCAGCGAGTGCAAGGGGGCTTTTATTTGAGTTTTTGGCGATTAGATGCCAGTAAAACAGAAGCAGGTTGTTGCGCAACTTCTGCAACATTTCAACACCTGATCTCTGATCTCCTACCTCGTCTATATCACTTAAGTTATTTTAACCGAAACGTCAGTTGCAACTTCTTTCGGACTTTACTGACTTTCGGACTAATTACTAACTTCGCCCCATAATGAGCGACCTTAAAAAGGAATTATACAGCCAATGCCTTAATTATGTACAAGAGCGTATGGAAGCTGCCCAGCAGGCCATTGATGAAGCTCAAAGGGCATCAAATGATGACACCAAAAGCAGCGCAGGGGATAAATATGAAACCGGAAGGGAGATGATGCAGCAGGAAACAAACCGGAATATCGGGCAATTAACCGAAGCAAATAAATTAAAAATAGCATTAAATAAAATAAACCCTGATGCTATTACCGACAAAGCCGGGGCAGGCAGTTTGGTTATCACCAATAACGGCAATTTTTATGTAGCCGTAAGCGCCGGAATTTTAAAAGCTAATAACGAA